>JAYUBJ010000221.1:0-6810 GCA_043740915.1 Verrucomicrobiota bacterium | reverse complement strand
TGGCGTGATAGGTTGCGCCGGCGCCGACAAGGCAGCCCGGCAACAGCAGCGCGCCACCGCAGCGAAAGAATTATTTGAGCAGACGGTGCAGCTTTACCACCTGCCCTCCGGCGAGGCGCAAGGGGCAGAGCGGGAGAAATTGCTCGCCCAGGCCGGGTCGGGCTATGAGGGGTTGCTGAAAAAATATTCCGACCAGCCGCGCTGGGGCGCTCCGGCGTTGCGCAGCCTGGGAAATATCCGTGCGGCGCAAGGCCGGCTGGCAGACGCGGTTAAACTTTACAGTCGCCTCGAGAAACAATTTCCGCGCGAAGACTGGGAGATTCTTCAAGCCTGGAAATCCGCCGCGGACATGCTGTGGGAAGCGAAGCGCCCGGAAGAAGCGAGAGCATTTTACCGCAAAATCATCACCCGCTTTGATCAGCCGGAAGCCTCACCCATCATCAAGGCGATTCTCCGTGGTTCCAAAAGCCGGCTGGCAGGCGAATGAATGGAGGTCACTGCTGGGCCGGGGGAGCAATTAATCACCCGTTCCGTCTAATCGCTCTATGAAACGCTGGATTCTGCTGGCTCTATTTGCCGCAATGTCGGTCGCGGCATTGCCCGGGCAGGCCGCCGGGTTGGTGGTCATTTATGATTCTGAAATCTGGCCCGGGCCAACCCCCCGGCCGCGTCCGCTTCCACTACCATACCCCCTCCCGCCGCCGGTGCCGCCGCCACGGCCTTACCTCTTCGCGCCGTTGGAGGTGAATTACCACAAGGTTAATGTCCGGATCGCCGACCAGGTGGCCATCACTTCGATTGAACAGGAGTTTTACAATCCCAACCCGCAACGGCTGGAAGGGATGTTTCTGCTGCCCGTCCCCCGGGGCGCGCACCTGGACAAATTCACTCTGGAGATTGACGGCAAGCAGGTCGTAGCCGAACTGCTGACCGCCGACAAGGCGCGCGGCATTTACGAGGACATCGTGCGCAAGATGAAAGATCCTGCGCTGCTGGAGTACGCCGGGCGCGATATGTTCAAGGTGCGGCTTTTCCCGATCGAGCCGCACGGCAAACGACGGGTCACGCTTTCGTATTCGCAATTGCTCAAGTCCGACGCCGGCTTGCTAAGCTACACGTACCCGTTGAGCGCCGACAAGTTTTCTGCCCGGCCGATCAAGAGTGTGAGTGTGAAGGTCGAATTGGAATCCAAGCGCCCGCTCAAGTCGATTTATTCGCCGAGCCACCGCGTTGACTTGCGCCGGCAGGGGAACAAAGCCACCCTCGGTTTCGAGGCTGCGGAGGTGCGGCCGGACACGGATTTCCAATTGTTCTTTACGCAGGAAGAGGGCGAGATCGGGGTAAATTTACTGACGCACAAAACCGCTGACGAGGAGGGCCATTTTCTTCTGCTGGCGTCGCCGGGCGCGGAGGTGAAGGAGAAAAATGTGGCGCCGAAGGATGTTGCGTTCGTGCTCGACACCTCCGGGTCGATGGCCGGCGCGAAGCTCGAACAGGCGAAGAAGGCGCTGCTCTTCTGTGTGGAGAATTTGAATCCGGGCGACCGTTTTGAAATCCTCCGCTTCTCCACGGAGGTCGAGCCATTGTTCGACCAGTTGGCCGACGCCTCCAAAGCGAACCGTGTGCGTGCTGGCGATTTCATCAAGGAATTGAAAGCGATTGGCGGCACGGCCATCGACGACGCGCTGCGCAAGGCGCTGGCGTTGCGCCCGGACTACAACAAGCGGCGGCGCGTTATCGAGCGGCCGTTCATTGTTATTTTTCTGACGGATGGCCAGCCAACGGTCGGGTTGACCGACACGGACCAAATTGTCGCCAACGTTGCCAAAAACGGCGGTGGCACGCGCGTCTTTTGCTTCGGCATCGGCACCGACGTGAACACGCATCTGCTGGACAAGATCACCGAGGAGACGAAAGCCTTCAGCCAGTACGTGCTGCCAGAGGAGGACATCGAGGTGAAGGTTTCCAACTTCGTCACCAAAATCAAGGAACCCGCGCTGATGAATGTGAAGATCACGTTTCCGGAAGGCGTGCGCGCCACCCAGCTTTATCCGGCGCCGCTGCCGGACTTGTTCAAGGGAGACCAACTCGTGCTGGCTGGCGTTTATTCCGGCAAGGGCAGCGGGAAGATCATTGTGGAAGGGACGGTGAATGGCACGCCCAGGAAGTTTTCCTACGACGTGAACTTTTCCGGCGAAGCCGCCGAACATGAATTTATCCCGCGCCTGTGGGCGACGCGGCGCGTGGGCTATTTGCTGGATGAAATTCGTCTGCGCGGCGAGAGCAAGGAGTTGCGCGACGAGGTTACGGATCTCGCCCGCAAATATGGCATCGTGACGCCTTACACGGCGTACCTGATTGTCGAGGACGAGAAGCAGCGCGGGGTGCCGGAGAATCGGCGGTCCATGCTCCAATTGGAGCGCGACCCGGAGGCCCGCGGGCAGGCGGCGCGGTTCTATGAAGATTTCAAGCGCGAGAAGGCCGGCGATTCCGGCGTGGCCGGCGCGCGCGCCTCGCTCAGTTTCAAACAGGCTGAGTCCGCGGCGGACGCCGTCAAACTGAATTCACTGGCCGCCGAGCGGGCCAATGGGCCGCTCATGAAAGCCCGACCCGCCAGTCCGGGTGGACTTCCCGCCGTGGTGACGGCGACTCCGGCGCAGCAATCCACCGCGCGGATCGTGCGGTACACCGAGCAGAGCCGGTTTGTGGCCGGCAAAAACTTTTACCAGAACGGCGCGCAGTGGATTGACGCCGACGCGCAAAAGCTGCCCGAGGCCAAACGTGTCTGCGTCCAGTTCAACTCGCCGGAATACTACGACCTCATCGCCAAGAATCCGAAAGCGCTGGCCTGGTTTTCGGTCGGGAAAAACGTCCAGTTGCTGTTGAACGGGACGGTTTACGACGTGGTGGAATGACACGGCGGGGAAGTTGCAGACCCGGCAGGGCGGAGTAGGGAACCTGCGTTCCACGCCAACCGGGTTGATTTTTCCTCGTCACTCTGAGCGATTGCCGCAGCTTGGCACTTCCCCCGTAGCGCAGTGCGTCCCCGCCTGCGAGTTCTGGCCGCGTCTCGCGGCCTGCCTGTAAGGGGCACGCAACAGGCCAAGCCCGATCCACGGGGCGTGGACGCCCCGCGAACTCGCCGCCGAGGACGGCTGCGCTACGCGCGTGATGGGCAGGGCGGCGGATGCGCCCTCGAGCGATTGACGCAGTTTGCGGCACTTGCCCCTGGCGCGGATTGCCTGTTACGCTCGGCTGAATGACCGCCGCTGAGTTCAAAAGGAAATGGTCGCGCTACCAGGGCAAGGAAACCTCCGCCTACCAGGGACACTTTGACGACCTTTGCCGCTTGCTTGGCGAAGCGACACCCGCCGAGGCCGACCCCAGCGGCACGGATTTTTTCTGCTTCCAAAAACGCGTGGTGAAGGACGCGGAGCTATTAGAGTTGCGCGAAACGCCGGACGCCACTGAGCCAACCGAGCGCGGGTTTGCTGACGTATGGAAAAAGGACTGCTTCGCCTGGGAATACAAAGGCAAGAAAAAGAATCTGGACGAAGCCTACAAGCAACTGCTCCGCTACCGCGAATCGTTGCTCAATCCGCCGCTCCTGGTGGTCTGCGATTTTGACCGCTACATCATCCGCACCAATTTCAACGGCACGGTGCAGGAGGTTTACGAATTCACCAATGCGGAAATCGACACGCCGGAAAACCTGCGAATTCTCCGCGCGCTCTTTTCCACGCCTGATTTTCTCAAGCCGCAAAAGACGACCTGGCAAGTTACCGAAACGCTGGCGAAGCAAATTGCGGAAGTGGCGCGTTCGCTGCAAAGCCGGGAGAGCAGCGAGTTGACCGATGCGAAATCCCGCGCGGAAATGAACGTGGCGCAGCGCAAGAATCTCCGCATTGCCCGTTTTCTCAATCGCATTGTCTTCTGCTTCTTCGCGGAAGACACCGGCTTGCTGCCCAAAAAGCTGTTTTCCGAAATCGCCAAAACCGGCATTGATGACCCAAAACTATTTGCCGAGACGTTGGAAAAACTGTTCGCAATCATGGCCACGGGCGGCACGTTTGGCAAAGACAAGATTCGCCATTTCAACGGCCATCTGTTTGAAGAATCCAGCGTCTTTGAATTGACGGAAGCCGAATTGCGCCAGCTTGCCGACGCGGGTGAGGCGGACTGGCAATTCATTGAGCCGAGCATCATGGGCACCCTGTTTGAGCGCGCCCTGGAGCCGGAGCAGCGTTCGCAACTGGGCGCGCACTACACCAGCGAAGCCGACATCAAGACGCTCGTGGAACCGGTGCTGATGGCCCCGCTCCGCCGCGAGTGGGCCGCGCTCAAAGCTGCCCTGGTAGGAGACGAGGTGACGAGACTCAAATCTTCCGGAAAAAGTCAGAGTCTCCTCACGTCGTCTCCTACGAGGAAGGCCAAGTTGGAGGCCTTTCTGAAGAAGCTCCGCACCCTCATCGTGCTTGACCCTGCGTGCGGCAGCGGGAACTTCCTTTACGTCTCGCTGCAACTGCTGCTCTCCCTGGAAAAGGAAGTCATCACGTTCGCCGAGCAAATCGGCTTTTCGTTCCAGCCGGAAGTGAGCGTGCAACAACTACGCGCCATCGAAATTAATGCCTACGCCTTCGAGTTGGCGCAGGTGTCGGTGCAAATCGGGTTCCTGCAATGGCGGCGCGACAACGGTTTTGATAACGACCGCTCACCCGTGCTGCAAAATCTTGACGGCTTCCAAAACGAAGACGCGTTGCTGGTGCCGCACTTTCGCAGCAAGGCCAAGACATTGAAGGAGGCGCAAGCGGGCGAACACACGGGCGACGATGCCTTGAAGTTCTACACCGAACGAGATTGGCCGAAATGCGACGTGATCGTGGGCAACCCGCCGTTTCTTGGCGACAAACTCATGCGTGGCGAGCTTGGCGACAATTACGTTTCCGAACTCCGTAAACTTTTCGGCGAACGAATTCCCGGCCAATCTGATCTTTGCTGCTATTGGTTTGAGAAGGCGCGCGATCAAATTGGATGCAACAAGTGCAACCGGGCTGGTTTGTTGGCGACTCAGGGTATCCGTGGTGGGGGAAATCGCGAAGTTTTGAAACGCATCAAAGACACTGGTGACATCTTTTTTGCCGAAAGCAGCCGGGATTGGATTTTGGCAGGCGCAAATGTTCACGTCAGCATGGTGGGGTTTGACGATGCCAAAGAGACCCATCGAATTCTCGACGGGAAGTTGGTTTCTGAAATTGGAGCCCAACTTGCAGAGGCGAAGTCAGATTCAGAAGTGGAGGTTCTACATCACAACACTGGCATTAGTTTCATGGGTGTTACACCATCCGGCCCGTTCATAGTTGGCGAACAAACCGCAGAGGATTGGTTCAAAGCCCCGAACGCGCACGGCAAACCCAACTCGAATATTCTTCGCCCTTGGTTCAATGGTTCAGACATAACTGGCAGGTCATCGAACAGCTGGGTGATTGACTTCTCACAAATTCCCACAGAGCAAGAAGTAGCACTTTACGAGTTGCCTTTTGCTTTTGTACGGCAAGAAGTTCAAGAGGCACGAAAAGGCTACAAAACTGGTGGAAAGTCATTTTGGAAGTTTGAACGGGCAAGACCGGAAATGCGGTCAGCGCTGGCATTGCACACCCGTTATCTTGCACGTTCAATGGTTGGCAAACATCAATTTTACGTCTGGTTCCCCGCCTATATTCTGCCCGCAAATCTGGTTATCGTATTTGCTGACTCAACTGATTTCTTCTTCGGATGTCTGCAATCGAAATTGCATGAGGTGTGGTCGTTGAAGCAAGGCACGCGGTTGGAAACGCGCCCGCGTTACACTCCCACAACTTGTTTTGAAACATTCCCTTTTCCGTTCGCAGACGACTTGGAAGAGCAGCCCGTGAACGTCGAATCCGAACTGAACGCATCCAAGCATTATGCGCATATCGTTCTGCGTGAAGAACCGCCACCTTGCCACACTGGTAGGAGACGACGTGAGGAGACTCTAATTTCTCCTTCCGATTCCAGTCAAAGTCTCGTCACCTCGACTCCTACAGAACATCGCGCCGCGATTGCTGCCGCCGCGAAGGAGTTGAACGAATTGCGTGAACGCTGGCTCAATCCGCCCGAATGGACGCAAACGCGCACGCTGGAATTTCCCGGCAGTGTCAACGGCCCGTGGGCGCGCTACGTTGTCCCGAAAACCGTGAACGCGAAAACTGGCGTCGGCACCGTGCGCTATCCGCGCCTTGACCCACGCAACGCCGATTGCGCCGCCAAACTCAAAGAGCGCACGCTCACGAAACTTTACAACGAGCGTCCCGCCTGGCTTGACCTCGCCCACAAGAAACTGGATACCGCCGTTGCCGCCGCTTACGGCTGGGAAGACCTCGCCGAAATTCTTGGGACGAATCCTCCGGGCACGATTTACGATTTCAAAAGCGGCGCATGGCTGCTCATCGACAGCGATGAAATGGGATTCATCGCAGGAATGGAAGCGTTTGCGAAAGAAGTTGAAGAACAAATCCTGGAACGATTGCTGGCGTTGAATCTGAAGCGCGCCGCCGAAGAAGCGAAAGCGGCGAAAGTAAAGAAGCCAAAAGAACAGCGTGCGAAACAGGCCCAAGAACTAATCTGAAACCAATGAGAGGGAAGGAGTTGTTCGTTCAACTCCTCGCCCTCACGTCGGAAGAAATCGCCTTGGTCGAAAGCGCGAAATGAAAACACTGACGCAAATTCAGCAAGAATTGGCGGCCGGCCAATTCGAGTTCAGCCGGCACGCTTTTCGGCGGGTGGTGGAGC
>JAYUBJ010000220.1:0-6816 GCA_043740915.1 Verrucomicrobiota bacterium | reverse complement strand
TTCGTGCCCGCATTCGGCGGGGGACGCTTTGATGGATTGAAAACATTCTTTCACAATGTGTCGCGCGGCCCCTTCGCTGTCAGGACAGGGACTCAGCATTTCGGAAGGCACAGGCTGGCCAATGTGAATGACAAATTTCCATGGTCCACATTCAGAAATGATGCACGGAATGAGCCGGGCGTTCGTCGAAGTGGCCAGGCGAATTGAACCCGTTGCGAAACGAATCTTCACATTATCGCAGGACGCTTCGATTTGCTCTCCCGTAGGAACATCAAAGGCCATGAGGAGAATGTTCCCTTGTTGAAGAAACCGATGAACTTTGCGCAAAGATTGGTCAGGACCAAAAACGTGAGGCAGTTCGGGAAAGCGAGCCAGATGATCTTTGCACCTCCGCACGGCCGGTCGCGAAGAAACCGGAATGCCAATAAAAGTCGCGGCGGGTAATCCAACCGCCCGCAAGAAATAGCGCAGAAGAAAAAGAGGGCCAAAATGCGCTGAGACCAGAATGATCGGTCGTTTTTCCCGCATCGCTTGTTCGAGAAATTCCAGGCCTTCGATTTTGAAGCGCGACCGCCAGCGCGGTTCACTAAGACGGTCGGGCCAGTTGGCAATCAAGCGCGTGAGGTGAAACCTTGAGCGAATATTGAGGAGCAAACGCAATGATCTGCGGACGCACCAGTTCGTCGGTAATTTATCGAACGGAATCTCCAACCAACGCCGACGCGAAACATCACGCAAGGCCAGCGCCAGCGCAATGGGGAGAAAAGCGGGACGTAAAATGAGTGGCGGGAAAAGCCGTTCCATTGTTCGCGCACAGCCAAAAATAATTCTCCCGAGGATATCTCGTAAATTGAAATACAAATTTGAGGCCAAGTTGCAGCGGGGTACTGGAGATGACATATGGTTCAGCCGGCCAATCCTTGCCGCCATTTCCCGTGCCGTCAAGGCAGCGCCGCCTTGATTTCCGCCGGCTCGTGAAAAATTGTCCAGACAGACGGCGACACTCCTGAGAAGGCTTTTTGGTAGCGCGACGCTTCGGCCGGCGTGCCGGTCACGTCACGAATCAGAATCCGGGTGATCTGTCCGGGATGCTCGCGCGCCAGTTGCCCGTACGTTTCCGGATCCTGTTCACCTGAATCGCCCACCAGGACAAACCGGCGCTCGGGAAATTGTTTCAAGATCGGCTCGATGACCGCCAGTTTGTAAGCCTTTGGTGACGCAAAAAGACTGAAGAACGTCCGGTCCTTCACACGGAATACTTTCAGATGAAATGTTCCCGTCGGGAACCCGCTGCCACGAATAAATTCCGCCAGCGGCAAGTAGAGCTGCCACGGACTGGCCGACACATAATGGAACTGCGCCGAGGACTGCCGCGCCCATTGTTGATAAACCTCCGCCATCCCCGGCACCGGTTGAAAGGGCTTGATGAACGTATTTTCAACCAAGGCCTTTCGATCCAGCACCTGGCTGACCTTGATCGTGTCGTCGATGTCCGAGATGACCGAGATTCCCGTCGCGTCCATCAGATGAACCACTCCGGTGAACGCGTTCGTATGCTGGCTGCGCGTGACCGCTTGGAATGAAATCATCCGGTTTGAGATCGCACCGCCTTGCCGGAGGCGGTCCAACTCAGCATCCGTAAGCCGCACTGTTCCGCTGAAATGCCCGTTGGGTTTGGAGTTATTCAGTTCATGAACGGTCTCCCCCAATTGGATGGAAATCCGTTTGCCACGCTCGTTGTCCTCGAGGAAAGATCGCGTCCGGTCTGCGAAGATGGCCTTCGCGGCCCGGTCCATGGACTCGTGCTCCAGCTCGAAGGCTTTGCGCAGGATCGCCCGGGAAATCCGCCGCGGCTTCGGCTCGAAAACCCGGCCGTGAATCTGGAGCTCCCAATTCGTGCCAACCGCGACGCGATAGCCCATCGTCGGATAAAAAACCACGGACTCATCCACCGCCAGCGGAGCGGACGTGGCGTTGTTGGCCAAAACGAATAAGATTAAAAACAGCCAGCGCATCGTCGTGTATCGCGGTCTTGTCCCAGGGCCTTCACCTTTCCCCTCCTCGTAGCAGCCGAGGTAACAAGGCTCAATCATCCCGGCTTTCCAAATCGGCGAGCAGCGCAGTCAGAGCCTCCTCACGTCCACCCTCCGCAGTAATGCTACGGAGGACGGGTCGGCTGCTACTTTTAGAACGAGACTACGCCCCCTGCTCCATCCGCCGGCGTACCGCGCGGCAAACGTCTGCCGCGGCTTGCGGCCGCCCCAGCGCCTTGGCCGCGCGGGACAGTTCCGCCAACTTCTTTGTGCCCAACAATTGCTCCAGTCGATACGGCAGATCTTCCACGCGGTTCACTTTGGCCGCCGCACCGTGCTCGAGCAGAAAATCGCTGTTCGCCGCCTCCTGGCCGGGAATCGGATTCAAAATAAACAACGGCTTGCCCAGCGCCAGCGCCTCCGAGGTCGTCAGCCCGCCCGGCTTGGAAATAATCAACTCCGCCACCGCCATCAACTCCTCCATGTTGCGCACGAACCCCAGAACTTGCGTGGGATGCCGGCGATCCTGGCAGGCCAATTCGCGGCGCAATTCCTCGTTGCGCCCCGCCACCACCAGCGTTTGAAACGGCCGGTCCAGCTTGTCGAGTTCCACGAGGATTTCCCTGACCGGTCCCATGCCGAAGCCGCCGCTCAACACGAGCAGCGTCGGCAAATCATCGCGCAGCCCGTAGCGCTTGCGGATGGCCGCCGCGTCCGGCTTCACCGAAAATCGCGCGGCGATGGGAATCCCCGTCACCACGACGTCTTCCGGCTTTGCGCCGCGCGCCACGAGCCGGGCCTTCGTTTCCTCCGCCGCGACACAATACAGATCCACCGCCGGTTCCATCCACAGCGCGTGCGCCTCAAAATCAGTCACGATGCACACCGTCAGCGGATTAAACTCCGGCGTCTTCGCCTTGACCCCGCCCAGGATTTCCAACGGAAGAAAATGCGGGCACAGCACGACGTCCGGACGAAACAGTTTGAGGTGGCGCACGAACTTGCGGTTCGTTCTCCGGGCGAACGTCCGCCGTACCCGCGCCAGTTTGCGCATCAGGGACGGGCTGTCGGTTTTTTTGAACATCAGCGCATACAACTCGGGCGCGTGCTCGATCACCTGTACATAGCCTTCCGCGTAAAGTTTTTTATAGAGCCGCGGGACAAAATCCAGGACGTCCACGCGCTCCACGGTGTCGCCCGGGCAACCCGCCCGCCAGGCTTCCTCCAAGGCGGCGGCCGCCTGCAAATGGCCGGCGCCCGCGGTGACAGTGGCGATGAAGACACGCATGTTTGGCTGGTTGGCTGGCTTGGAAGTAGCAGACGACGCCCCGCGTGGACAGAATAAACCGCGTCCAAAACGCGGGAACAACCGGCCCGAATTCCGAAATGGGAATTGTGAAACCACGGATCCCGCGCGGGCGGGATCCGTGGTTCAATCTCGGCGCTCGGATTTAGTTCTGTTCATTTCCTGGATTCTGTCGGAAATAAGCGCATGCAAGAATTTGAGGCGCTGGATGGCGCGCTGTTGATCGACAAACCGGCCGGCCCGACGTCCCACGACATCGTGGATGCCATCCGCGCGAACTTTCGCATCAAGAAAGTCGGGCATTGTGGCACGCTCGACCCCAATGCCACGGGCCTGCTGCTCATCGTGCTGGGCCGCGCGACCAAGCTCTCCGAGAAGCTGATGTCCGACGACAAGGTCTATGAGGGCACGATAAAGTTTGGCGAGGCGACCGACAGCTACGACGCTGACGGCAAAATCACCGCCGCCCTGCCCGTCCCGCCCACCACCATGGAAGCGTTGAACCAATTGGCCGACACATTCGTCGGCGATTTGCTGCAAACGCCGCCGATGGTTTCCGCCGTAAAAATCAAGGGCGTGCCTTTGTATAAACTCGCGCGCAAAGGCATCGAGGTGGAGCGCAAGCCGCGCCTCGTCCACATTTACAATTATCGTTTCACGAATTACGCGGAGCCGTTCGGCCAGTTTCGCGTGGCCTGCACCAAGGGCACGTATGTCCGTTCGCTGGCGCATGAACTCGGTCAAAAACTGGGTTGCGGCGCGCATCTGAAAACTTTGCGCCGATTGGTCTCCGGCAAATTCGATGTCGCCGACGCGGTGGAATTCGAGCAGGTGATGAAAATGACGCCGGCCGAACTGGTGCAGCGGGTCATTCCCTTTCTTGAGCTGGCCCGGTAAGTTCGACCGCGAACCATGACGCCGCCTCCGCTCAATTCAACTGGCACCGCGCACGAATCCGGCCCGCTCCCGGCCAAGCCGCCAGGGCCGCGATTTTCCCCGCAATGAAAATTCTTGCCACCGCCCGTGAACTGCCGCCCGGCCCGCGCAAAATCTGCGCGGCCATCGGCGTGTTCGACGGCGTACACCTCGGCCATCAGCAGGTCATCCGCCAGACGCTGGCCGACGCACGGCAACACGAGGCGCTCGCCCTGGTCGTCACCTTTGACTGCCATCCGAACCGCGTGGTCGCACCCGACCGCGTGCCGCCCATGATCTATTCGCCGCCGCAGCGGCTCCGGGCCCTCGCGTCGCTCGGCGTGGACACCACGTTGCTGATTCACTTTGACCACGCGTTCAGCGCGCAAACCGGCGAGGAATTCGTGCGCGGGTTGACGCGGGACTTCGGCCGCGTCCACAGCATTTGCGTCGGCAGTGAATTCACCTTCGGGCATAAGCGGAGCGGAAATGTCGCCCTGCTGAAAACCCTGGGCCGGGAATTGAAATTCATCGTGCATGGACTGGCCGCCGTGGCGCTCGACGGTGAAATGGTCAGCAGCACGCGCATCCGCGACGCGATTCGTACCGGGGATCTGGACACCGCGAGCCAGATGCTGGGGCGCGCCTATGCGCTCGCCGGGACAGTGGTGCGCGGCGATCAGCGGGGGCGGACGCTGGACTGCCCCACCGCCAATCTCGAAACTACCGGCCTGGTATTGCCACCCGCCGGGGTCTATGCCGCGCACGCCATGGTGCGTGGCCAGCATTGGCAGGCGGCGGTGAACATCGGCTGCCGTCCCACCGTGGCACCCGCGGCGGCGGCGCCACAGGTCGAGGCGCACCTGCTGGATTTCAGCGGGGAGATTTACGGCGAGGAAATGGAAATCACCTTCGTCGAAAAACTGCGGGACGAGCAGAAGTTTGCTTCCCTGGTTGAACTAAAAACGCAAATCCAACGGGACATCGCCGCCGCACGGGCCCTGTTTGATTAGCAGGCTCCCTGGCTTATTTCGAACCCGCCGTTACCCCGTCCGCGCCGGGCGGCAAAACTTCGTGCATGACCTTGGCCAGTTCCTCCACTTTGTAAGGCTTGCCCATCACGCCGCGGAAACCATGTTCGCGAAAGTTGGCCATGACCGGGTCGTGCGAGTAGCCGCTCGAAACGATGGCGCGAACCTCGGGATCGAAGGCACTCAGTTTCTTGATCGTTTCCTTGCCGCCCATTCCGCCCGGGATGGTCAGGTCCATGATCACGGCGTCAAATGGTCGGCCGTTTTCCTTCGCCTGGCAATAGAGCCGGACCGCCTCCGCGCCGTCGCGCGCCAGCTCCACCTGGTATCCGAGATGTTCGAGCATCGTTTCCGCGAGTTCACGGATCAACGGCTCGTCGTCCATCACCAACACCCGGCCCGCGCCGCGCATGGGCTCCTCCCGGGCGTGCGGCAGCACCGTCACGGGCTTGTCGGACGCGGGCAGGTAAATGTAGAACGACGTTCCCGCGCCCAGTGCCGATTCCACCGTCAACAGTCCGTCATGTTTCTTGATGATGGAATAGGACGTGGCCAGCCCCAGCCCGCTGCCGGTTTGCTTGGTGGTGAAATAGGGGTCGAAGATTTTCGCCAGGTAATCGGGGCGGATGCCGGTGCCGTTGTCCCGGACTTGTATCCGCGCGTATTTGCCGGCGTGCAACGGCAGTCCACTCTCCTCGCCCAACGTGAGATTCTCCGCGGCGACCCGCACCAGGCCGCCTTCCGGCATGGCTTGAACCGCGTTAATCACAAGGTTGTTGAGCACCTGGCTGATTTGTCCCGCGTCGATGTCCACCGGCCAGAGATCTTCCGGCAGGGCGAACTCGCATTTGACGTTCGCCCCATGCGAGGCGAAGTCCGTCGTCTCCCGGATCAACTCGGTGATCGAGGCGGTCTGTTTGATGGGCGTGCCGCCCTTGGCAAACGTCAGCAATTGCTGGGTCAAATCCTTGGTGCGCACCGATGCCTTCTCCGCTTCCTCGAGCCGGGCGAAGATTTTGTCATCGGGGCTGGCGTGCAGCTTGGCGAGCGAGAGATTGCCAATCACCACGGTCATGATGTTGTTGAAATCATGCGCAATGCCGCCGGCCAGCAGGCCGAGGGATTCGAGTTTGCCGGCGCGCAATAATTCCTCCACGGATCTTTTCTCTTCGGTGATGTCGCGAAACACCAGCACCGTGCCGATCACGATGCTCTGCGCGTCATGGATGGGGGAACAACTGTAGGAGATCATCCGCTCGCCCTCCCGTTGCAAGAGCAGCGCCGTCCGGTTGTTCAACTCCATCACCCCCTGGGATTGCAGCACCTTGGCCACCGGATTTTCGCAGTCCTCGCGCGTCCGCACATCGATGATGCGAAAGACTTCCGCCAGCGGCCGGCCCACCCCCATGATTTGAAGGGTGCTCGTCAATTGTTCGGCGATCCGGTTCATCAGGATGATGCGTTCCTTGGTGTCGGTGGCAATGACGCCGTCACCGATCGAACGCAACGTCACCACCAACCGCTCCTTCTC
>JAYUBJ010000219.1:0-2022 GCA_043740915.1 Verrucomicrobiota bacterium | reverse complement strand
GGCTTTCCAACCGGCCGTGGAAGCGCCGACGGCGCGACGATTTCTCGCGGCAGGCTCCGCAACTCGCTCATGAGGAAAGGCGGCCCAACGAGTACGCTGTGGATGGGATGGCTGATTCCCAACCGTACTGCATTGTTTCCGAAATATTGACGCATGAACGGATGGGCCATGCGGTTCTGCCCGTCCGGAATGGCCGCGGGAATGAAGTCTTTGCGTGTGAGTTTTTCGCCCCTGGCTTCCAGTTCCCGTTTCGTTTCTTCCCAGGCACGACGACCGCGCCAGTTTTCGACCGGATGGAACAAGCACGCCGCGAGCAGGAACAACCCCAGCAAGACCAAAACTCCGCGTCGGCGCCAGGTTCTCGGGCGCGGTTGGGCCGGTTTGGAATCGGTGGGACTCATGGGTGCTGATGTGAGGTGGCTTACTCTGAATCAGAGAAAGGTCAGAGCCTCCGCACGTCGGATGCTACGAGGTTCATGGAGAGGCACAGCGGCGGTAAACACGCGCGCAATCCAAACGCTTCGCGAATGCAGATGCCCTCCGCCAGTCGCGAAGCGTTTGGAGTGCGTGTGACTTCAGCACCGCTTTTCGGCAAGTAGTTGAAAATTAACTCAATCGCTGGGAGGTTCATGGAGCGGGCGCAACTGGTAAGAAATTGCTCCTGGTTCATTCGACTCCGAGCAGGTTCTTAAGATTTAACGAGGGCAGAAGTGTGCTGCCTGGCGAATTGTTGTCCGTGAAATTTCGAAGCAGCGCGTTCTTAAGCAACGCTTCCGGGCCGCTGATTTTCGCGTACTCAGCGGGTGCCTCAAAATACTTGGCCTCGGGCGGTGTGGCTTTGATCTGGCGGAAGAGCAGCCCGTAAGTCTCGCCGTTCAGCCGGGTCCGGAACTGGATCGGGAGATTCTTCAAGTCGGTCGCCTGCCAGACAAAGGCTTCCTCGCCGCCACCGCGTTCCTTGGGCAGGTCGAGGCGGTATTTCACGCACGGATGGGTATCCACGGTCTCCCGGCCTACTTCCGTTTTCTGGAGGAATCCGATTTTTTCCTCCGCCTTTTCCTGAATCTCGGCGGACTTCGGGGGCGCGAAGGCAAACCACTGTTTCACACCCGGCAGGACGACGATCGCATTGGTTTGTGGTCGCAAGATGAGGATGACCTGGCTCAGTTTCGCCTCGCGCAACCAGTCGGTCGTGTCCGGATCCAGGCGCGAACTGCGGGCCTGGTCGAGATTTAAATACCAGCGCATCTTGCCGTCGAGCGTCGCAAAGCCGAGCGGGATGCCCTGGTTGGGAGCGTCGCCAGGAAGCTGCAAAACTGCCACGGCCGAAAAGGGGCGCGAGTCGCTGAAAAGCTCGGACATCGCCGCCGCGAGGAAAGGCGCTTGATCCAGCAGACCGGCGGGTGTGTTCGCGGTGGCGAGCACGGAAGGCGTCGTCTGCGCCTTCCCTTGCGGAGGAGCGCCAAGCACGATTACCGCGAGGACGAGCATGAACAACTGACGGGCGTCGAGTCTATGCGCAAACACATTCATGGAGTGCCGTGAAGATACACGGTGCGGTGGGATATTTCAATTTCAAAATGACCCTGAGTGGGGACAGGTGAACCACAAAGGCACAAAGTTCACCAAGGTTTTTCCTGCTTTGTGTTCTTCGTGGCTTCGTGGTTTGAATGACAAAAGCAATTACTCCCTGAAGGCGCGCAACCGGCCGGTACACAGGATGTGCTGGCCTGGCAGCACCGGTGCCAACCAGGCCTGGGCGATCACCACCCCGTCCACTCCGGCGCCCACCGGCCAAGGCGCAAGATCGATGCGCTCGAAATCATGCAACAAGCCGATCAACGTGCCCTTGGCCACCGTTTTGCCGCACTCGCGTAATGGTTCGTAATGCCCGGCGAACGGAGCCACGGTGAAACAGTCGCGATCTACCATCGCGGCCAGCCTCTGCGTGCCGGCCGCGTGGTGAGCAATTTTTTCGATCCGCCCCTTAAGTTGGCCGTGCTGGATGGCCGCCGCCGTCAC
>JAYUBJ010000218.1:0-6832 GCA_043740915.1 Verrucomicrobiota bacterium | reverse complement strand
CCCAACTATTCAAGCCGCGCGGCAGCGCGGCCCTGCCAAAATCACTTCTTCTTCGGCAACACCGCGTCCACGTCGCCGTGCGGGCGGGCGATCACGTGCACGCTCACGACTTCGCCCTTGATGGCCTTGATGGCCTGGGCGCCGGCGTCGGTGGCGGCCTTCACGGCGGCCACGTCACCGACCACGACGGCGGTGACGAGCGCGTTGCCGACCTGGATCATCGGGCCGGCGAGTTCCACGTTCGCCGCCTTGAGCATCGCGTCCGTGCCCTCGACGAGCGCGACGAGGCCGCGGGTTTCAATCATTCCAATTGCTGGTTGTGTCATAGTTTTGCTTTTTGTTGTTGGGGAGTTCGGGTCAGAAAAGTCTAGTTTCTCTCGAGCAGCCGCTTGGTTTCGCGCGCGACCACGAGCTCTTCGTTCGTGGGAATCACCAGCACTTTCACGCGTGAATTCGCGGCGCTGATGTCAGCCTCGATGGCGCGAGCGGAAATATTTTTCTCAAGATCAAGCACGATGCCAAGCTGGTCGAGGTTCGCACAAATCGCCGCGCGCAATTCAGCGCGGTTCTCGCCGATGCCCGCGGTGAAGACGATGGCGTCCGCCCCGTTGAGTTGGAGAAAATATCCACCGATCCAGCGGCGCGCTTCACCGACGTACACCTCCAGCGCGAGTTTGGCCTTGGCGTCGCCCTTCGAAGCGGCTTCCTGGATGTCGCGAATGTCATTCGACAAACCGCCGCTCAAACCTTTCAAGCCGCCCTCCTTGCCGAGTTGACGTTGGGCTTCTTCCATCGTGATGCCGAGAATCTTTACCGCGTAGGGCAAGGCTTCGGTATCGAGATCGCCCACCCGGTTGTTGTGCGGCAGGCCGGATTGCGGGCTCATGCCCAGGCTATTGCCGATGGCGACGCCGTTAAGAATGGCCGTGATGCTCGAAGTGCCGCCGAGATGACAGGAAATGACCCGTAACGGCGGATGCTCGACGGGGGAGTTGCCGCCGTTCACGTAAAGTTTTTGCGCGCGCGCGGCGACATCGGCGCGGCCCAACAATTCCGCGCTGCGCTCGGCGATATATTTGTGGCTGGCCCCGTGAAATCCCCAGCGGCGGACACCGATTTCCTGCCACGCGTCCGGTACCGCATACCGCATCATTGCTTCGGGCGCGTACTGATAAAAAGCCGTTTCGAACAACGCCGCCAACGGCACGCCGGGCACGCGCTGCGCGAAAAGTCGGATGCCGGTGATGTAGGGCGGATTGTGCGCGGGCGCGAGGCCGTTGTAAGCCTCCATCGCACTCAGGACGCGCTCGTCGAGCCGCACGCAGCCGGTGACGCCCTTCGCGATCACGGTCTTGAAGCCGACGGCCGCGAGTTCCGTTTCATTGGCGATGGCTCCGGCGCTTTTCAAGGCCACGAGACAATCTTCGATCGCTTTGGGATAATCGGTCACCCGCTCAAAACCGCCTTTGTGCAGCAGCGTCTCGGCGTGGTTCGAAAAATCGAACAAACGCCACTTGAGCGAGGTCGAGCCGAGGTTGGCAATGAGGATCTTCATCCGAAGAACTCCGAAGGCCGAATTCCGGAATCCGAAAGAAGGCCAAATTCCGAAATCCGAAAACCAAGCACGAATACACCGGCGCTCCGGGCTTCGGGCTTCGGATTTCTTTCGGGCTTCATCATTCGGATTTCGGGTTTCCCGCACCTACTGCTGCAGCCATTTGCCGAGCACCGCAAGTCCGTCGTGCGGGCGCGGAATCACCTGCACGCTGACCACGGAACCGACTTGCGCAGCCGCTGCGGCGCCCGCATCCGTCGCGGCTTTCACGCTGGCAACATCGCCGCGAAAAAACGCGGTGACATAGCCGGAGCCGATTTTTTCCCAGCCGGTGAACGTGACATTCGCGGCCTTGAGCGCGGCGTCCACGGCCTCGAAGAGGGCGCAGAGACCTTTGCATTCGATCATCCCGATTGCTTGTTGAGCCATAGTGTTAATTGAGGTTTGAGGGTTGCGGTTGAGGGGTGACTACTTTTTAACGGCCTCGCCGAGGAATCCTTTGACCAGGTCTTCGTGCGGGCGGGCGATGACGTGGCTGGCAACGAGTTCGCCGACCTTGCCAGCCGCCTTGCTGCCCGCGTCGATGGCGGCCTTCACGCTCGCGACGTCGCCCCGGCAGATGACCGTGACCAGGCCGCCGCCGATGGGGATGGTCCGGGAGATGGTGATGTTCGCGGCTTTGGCCATGGCATCGGTGGCTTCGATGCTGCCGGTGTAGCCTTTGGTTTCAATCATTCCGATTGCTTCGCTCATAGTTTTTTTGTGGGGTTGATGGTTGAGTATTGAGAGTGGGGAAAATTTGTGCGCGCGGTTATTTGACCAGTTCGCACGGCGTTTCGGGCTGGAGGTTGCAGGCGTTGCCTTCGTCGGTGTCGATGTGGACTTCGAGTTTGAAACTCGGATCCACCCGCACCAGCATTTTGTCGAGAATGATGCCGCACGGACCGCCGATCTTTAGCTTCATCATGTCGCCCGGTTTCACCGCGTAATAATCCGCGTCGGTCGGATGCATGTGGACATGCCGCATGGCGCGAATGACGCCCTGCTCCATCTCGAAGAAGCCCGCGGGTCCCATGAGCATGCAGCCCAGTGTCCCTTTGATGTCGCCGGAACTGCGGTGCGGCAGTTCGAAGCCGAGAGCGATGCCATCGGTATAGGCGAGTTCGACCTGGTTTAAAGTGCGGCAGGGTCCGAGAATGCGGAGATTGGAGATCACGCGACTGCGCGGCCCGATGAGCGTGACGGCTTCCTTGGCGGCAAACTGGCCTTCCTGATAAAGCCACTTGTGAACCTGGAGTTGATGACCCTTTCCAAAAAGCGCCTCGACCGCAACTTGGGTGAGGTGGCAATGGCGCGCGCTGACATTGACAACGAGGGGATTTGGCGCGGCCGCCAATTTGGGTAATGGCTTTCCCAATTTGGCATATACAGATTGTCGAACCAGATGTTCGACCACGGCGCGGTGCGGCGGTGACTGTAAAGCGATAACCATTGGCGGTTGTTTTAGGTCGATTTTGAAATGAAGTCAAATGTTATCTTGCAATATCTATCAAAACATTCCAACATGACAAATAGATCATGCAGGCCGAAGAGCGTCAAAAGCGAATTGAGGAGCACCTTTCCAAGGTGGAATTTGCGTCGTTGGACGAGCTTTCAGAGCTGGTAGATGCCTCGGTATCAACGGTTAGAAG
Source organism: Verrucomicrobiota bacterium (assembly GCA_043740915.1). Lineage (GTDB taxonomy): Bacteria > Verrucomicrobiota > Verrucomicrobiia > Limisphaerales > JAYTXL01 > JAYTXL01. Next base: position 3,586 of record JAYUBJ010000218.1, on the reverse strand, counting down.
GGATTTGGACGGTTTGGAATCCAAAGGGGTGCTGCGGCGCACCCACGGTGGGGCCATGCTGGCGAACCCAAAGTCGGACGAGTTCATGTTCTCAGCCCGTGATACCCACCAACTCTCGGAAAAGGAACTCATTGGCCAGGCATGCGCTGAGTTCATCGCTCCCAACCAGACCGTAATCGTGGATGCGGGAACCACCTGTTTCCATGTCGCCCGGCATTTGGAAGCCAAGACTCCCCACATCATTACTAATTCCCTTCCCGTGGCGAACTTGTTCTCTTCGACCCATAAGCTCGAGGTCGTGGTGAGCGGCGGTGTGATTTACCCTCGACTCGGTGTGCTGGTGGGACCGATGGCGGTGGCCTCATTTTCTCAAGTTCATGCGGATGTGGCTATTATGAGCTGTGGCGGCATCACCCCGGAGGGGGTGACCAATTCGCATGGCCTGCTCATTGAGATTCAAAGGGCCATGATGCAGGCGGCTCGTCGCGTGTTCCTTTGCCTGGATCAGACTAAGTTCGGACGTCAATCCATCAGCCGCCTCTGCGGATTGGACGCCATCGACACGCTCGTCACCGATGCGCCACCCCCGCCAGAAATACTCGAGGCCCTGAACCAAGCGGGGGTGGAGGTAATCGTGGCCACGGCGGAAGGACCGAAAATCATCCTGCAGAGTCCGCCGAAGAAGCCTCGCGCCCCAAAGCGCATCGTGTTTGCAGAACCCACGCCGCCGTCGGAAGAGCGCGGCGGATTCATTGATTAACCCTCATTCATTGCGCATCCACGCCTTGGTGCCCATCTTCGAGCGGCGCTTGTTCACCGTGTAGGTGTGTTGCTTGCGTTCCTCAGCCATGAAAGCGAGTTCGCGCTGGAGCTTGAGGAAACTCGCGTAACGTTCGCGCGTAATCGATCCCGCTTCCACCGCCGCCTTCACCGCACAGCCCGGTTCATTGTGATGCGTGCAATCGCGGAATTTGCAACCCGCTCCGAGATCCGTGAGGTCCGGAAACGCCACGTCCAACCCCTCCCCCGCCACCCACATGTGAAACTCACGCATCCCGGGGGTGTCGATCACCAACCCACCGTCGGGCAGCAAAATAAGCTCACGCCAAGTCGTCGCGTGGCGGCCCTTCGAGTCGCTCGCACGCACTTCAATGGTCGGCTGGGTCTCCTCGCCATTGAGCCGATTGATGAGACTCGACTTGCCGACACCCGAAGTGCCGATGAACACCACGGTCTCGCCCCGCTGGATGAACTCGCGCAAATGCCCGATGCCCTTGCGGGTCTTCGCACTGACGACCACAACAGGTGTCTCGCCCGCGGCCAATTGGGTTTCCTTCAAACGCGCGTCCACGTCGTCGCACAGGTCGGCTTTGTTTAACACCACCACGGGCCGCGCGCCGCCCTCGTGGACCATCACCAGAAATCGTTCCAAGCGGCGGAGGTTGAAGGTCGGGTCAAGTGCTTGGACGACAAATGCTTTATCGAGATTGGTCGCCAGCACCTGTTCGCTGATTTCGCGGCCGGTAACTTTGCGGGTGAACGTCGTCCGGCGTGGCAACACGGCGTGAATGACCGCCTTCTCCTCGCCCGGTTGACGTGCGATCGCCACCCAATCGCCGACCTTGGGGAAATCACTGTTGGACTCGCGCTGGTGATGGATCCGACCCGTGACCACCGCCAGCAGATCACCCATTTCGCCGACGACCGTGTAGAAATGCTTGTCTTCGGTGACAACGCGCGCGGGGGTGAGGCCTTGTTTCTGGTGCTCGGTGAAGGCGTCCGCGAAGAACGAATTCCAGCCGAGCGACGCAAGTTCCATAGGCACAAATCAGGACGGCAAAATGTTGACGCCCTTCAGGCCGAAGTGCGGCGCGGCCGCCAGCAGGTGGCGGTCGTTGGTGTGACCGCTTCGCTCTCCGGTTCGTCGAGGTAAAACTTCGCCACGAAGGCTGCGTCGAAATAAATCATTCGCTGTCGCGGCCGGCGGAGATGATCTGGGTGCTGTCGGTTCCGCCGCGTAACTTGCCCAGCAGGCGGGCGTAGCCGGGCAGGAGGCGGCGGTGCTTGAATTTGTTCTCCTTGCTGGCCGGGGCCGAGTACGGCGAGAGGGCCGCCACCGGTTCGCCATGGTCGGTCACAATGATTTGCTCGTGCCGCACCTCCTTGCGCACCCATTCGCCGATGCGTTCGTGAAGTTCACGGATGGAAATCGTCTTCATGTGTCACAGCGTGTCACAATGGTTCCGTGTGGGCAAGCCCGGTCATTTCACTGGCAGGAACTTCACGCAAACCGGGGCGCCGACTTCCAGCTTGGTGCCGGTGAACTCGAGCTTGCCGGTTTGCGGATCGACGCGGAAAATCGCCAGATTATCGGAATTTTGTCCTGCCGTGATGAGCCACTGGCCGGTTGGATCGAGATTGAAATTGCGCGGAATCTTCACCTCGGCGGGGGCATTCTGCACGAGGGTAATTTTGCCATCCGCACCAATCGAATAGACGGCAATGGTGTCGTGTCCGCGATTCGAACCATATAGAAATTTGCCATTGGGATGCGCCACCACTTCCGCCGTGCTGTAGCCGGGCTTCACGCTTTCGCCCGCAGGCAGCGTCGAGACGGTCTGGATTACCTTCAACTCTCCCTGCTTCGCATCATAGCTAAACGTCGTCATGGTGCACAGCATCTCATTGATGACGTAGGCGAATTTGCCGTTCGGATGAAACGCGAAATGCCGCGGGCCGCTGCCCGGCGGCACGGTCGCGAACGCTGGATCGTTGGCCGTGAGCACCGCATTCCCCGCGTCGAGTTTGTAAATGAGCATCTTGTCCAGGCCCAGGTCGGCGGCGAAGGCGAAGCGATTGTCTGGCGAAACATTGATGTTGTGCGCGTGCGGCTCCTTCTGCCGCTGCGGATCCACGCTGCTGCCGGTGTGCTGGATGGACGACGCGGGTTCACCAAGGCTGCCATCGGCCTTGATCGGCAGTGCCGCCACGCTACCGCCGCCGTAATTGGCCACGAGCACGCACTTGCCCGCGCGATCCACCGTGAGATGCGCCGGGCCGGCGCCGGCAGAAGAGGCCTGGTTCAGCAACGTGAGTTTGCCGGACTCGCGATCAATGGCAAACGCGCCCACCGCACCGACGCTTTTGCCGGCAAACTGGGAGACTTCATTCGCGGCATAAAGATATTTCCCGCCGGGATGCAAGGCGAGGAACGATGGGTTGACCGACTTGGCCGCGAGCATGGGTGCCGAGGCCTTGCCCGTAGTGGTGTCGAAGCGAAAAACGTAAATGCCTTCGCTCGCGCGGCCTTTCCCACCGGTGTAGGTGCCGACATAAACGAAGTAATCCCTGGCCTTCTTTTCCGCCGCCGAAGCGGAAGGTGTTAACAGGATCGAGGTGGTCATGGCAGTGATCAATATTTTGCCGCCCGTCGAGATGTTCATGGCGCAAGCAAACACCATTGGCCTCAGTGATTCAAGCAACTAACCGGGGACGTGGCGCATCTCCTGATGAGGACGGGACGCCCGGTGAGGGCACCGGGCCTACAACCTTGTCTTGTAGGCCGCGTGCCCTCACACGGCGTCGG
>JAYUBJ010000217.1:0-2028 GCA_043740915.1 Verrucomicrobiota bacterium | reverse complement strand
AGACTCGGGCTGACGCCCCGGTCAAGAAACGCCTGGATAATTTCACGCTGGGCGGTTCGGGCCGGCTCCGAACCCGAGCCGCCGCGGCCCGTGTTTTGTACCGCCAGATGAAACGGAGTGGAGCCGGGTTTATTTCGGATCGTCGGATCAGCGCCGGCCTCCAGCAAACACCTCACGGCGGCAGCACATCGGGTGCGCACCGCGCGGTGCAGGGGGGTCGCCCCGTTCTTGTCCTGGGCATCAATATTGGATCCGGCCTTGAGCAGAAGTCGACTCATCGTCACCTGTCGATTGGCGTTCCAAGACGGGCTCTCCAAGAAGCCATCGGACGCGTAATGTAGCGGCTGACTTCTTCGACGATTTTTTGCCGAGCCAAAATCCGACCCGGCAGCCAAAAGCATCCTGGCGATCTCCACCCGATAACCGGCGGTGGCGACATGTAAAACGGTGTCCCCGGAATAGATCCAATGCGCAATATTCGATTCGTAACGCTCCTCGGTAACGCCGCGCTGGGTCAGGACGGGGTCGCCATCGAGCAACACTTTCACTTTGGCGCGATCGTCATCGAGTATCGCCGTGATCAAGGATTGGAAGGGGTTTAGCATGGTTATCCTGCTCGATGAGATGAGGTGTGATATGAGATGAGGTGTGATGTAGCTGAACTTTATCCTAAGAACCTGCTCTTGCAAGCGCAGCATCTTATCCTCACCGGTGTGCCCATTCCGGGCAACGTGAGAGCGGAGGTGAGAATGGTCAGGGGAACGAGCTTCAGGTTCGCGGCAGTGCCCAGGTCCAGCTTCGTGTCTGTGCTGCCGCACTCCGGGCAACGCGCGCTGAATACCCTGAACTTCGGTGGACGTTTCCGTTTCATACATTCAAATTCGGACTTGGGGTTGGCCTCGCTCCACCGCGCAAATCTGCGTCAGGCTAAACAAACAAACTCTTCGGGTCGTCGTTCGCACCCAGGGCTCGCCCGCGCTCGAAAACGTTTTCCAATTTTCCGTTGGCCCACCGTCGCAGCCGGTAGAGGGTGGCAAAAGTGAAGTCCGGCGCGGCCCCGCCCTGGCCGCCCACCAGCTCGCCGCCGCGCCGCACGTTGTCCAGCATCCACGCCGGCAGCGAGAGATGATACGGATTGCGCCGCACTTCGCCGACGTGGAAGGTCAGCGCCGTGATAAGGTCGCCGAGGTCTTGCGCACTTACCTCCACCATCAAATTCGGCGATGGCATTGCGCCCCAGAACTCGGTCTCGACCGCGTGGCACGTGAAACTTGCCGGCAAACTTTTGAGCGCGTCGAGCAAGAGGAAATGCGTGCCGATGTGCGAGCTGTTCCAGTCCGCCTCGTGCGGGAAAAAAATCACGCGCGGCTGATGTTGGCTCAGGATGTCGACAATCACGTTGACCGACTGCGCCCAGTGCGCGGGATTCAGTTCGCGGGTTTTGACGTTTACTTTTTCGAGTCCATTGGGGGCGGTCGGCACCAGCCCGAAGCCGATGCATTCGCAGCACGCGCGCAGCTCCGCGAGCCGTTCAGATTGCCGCGCCGGGTTGCTGCCTTGCGTGACGGCGACGTTGAGGACATTCCACTTCGCCTCGCGCAACAACCGCAGCGCCAGCCCCCCGATGATGACCTCGTCATCCGGGTGCGGCGAAAAAATCAGGACCTTCGGAGCGTCCGCTGAATTGGATGGCCGCGGACAATTCGGAAAGCCGCCGAGCGGCCAGCTTTTGCCTTCCGTGGCAAGCCGGTCGTATTCGGAAACGAAGAGGAGATAGGGATTCATCGATTTCTCAATTCTCCGGAGTTTAGATGGCGGTGGTGGACGCAGGCAACTCTGGAATTGGAATCCACTGAAGCCGTGGCCAATACGTAGGACAGGCGTCGCGCCAATAGTGTTCGGCATAGACATTGCTGGCGCTGGCCGGGGGGAAGTTCACCGGAATGACATCGGTGTGTCACACAATTGTAACTTGTACTCCGTACCAGGGTCTGGCTTACTGGCGGCGTGCCAGACAAACGGACCTCG
>JAYUBJ010000216.1:0-6840 GCA_043740915.1 Verrucomicrobiota bacterium | reverse complement strand
CCGGCCAGAGCCACGTCGGTCTGAGCTTCGAGATTCCTGAGTCCACCTGTGAGGAGACGGCCATGGGCACGCTGCGGTTGCTCGAAATGATCCGCGATCTCCCCCGCCCGCCGCGTTTGTATCACGCGGCCAGCAGCGAGATTTTTGGACGCCCCGCGCTGTCGCCGCAGGACGAGCAGACGCCGTTCGCGCCGGTCAATCCGTATGGCTGTGCGAAGGCGTTCGCCACGCAGATGGTCGCGATTTACCGGCGTAATTTCGGTTTGTTCGCGGCCAACGGCATCATGTACAACCATGAGTCGCCCCGGCGTGGCGAAAATTTTGTCACCCGCAAAATCTGCCGCGCTGCCGCCGCCATCAAGCTGGGACGAGAGACGGAACTTTGCCTGGGCGACACCTCGGCGCAGCGCGACTGGGGAGATGCCCGCGATTACGTGCAGGGCATGTGGCTGGTTCTGCAGCAACAGGCCGCCGCCGATTTTGTATTTGCCACCGGCCAGTTGCACAGCGTCCAGGACGTGGTGGAAACGGCGTTTGCCGCCGCGCAACTGGATTGGAGGCGCCATGTAAAGGTGGAGCCGCGCCTGATGCGTCCCCCCGAACCCTACCAACTCGTCGGCAACGCCGCCAAAGCCCGGCGCGTCCTGGGTTGGGAACCCAAGACGACCTTCGCCGACCTGATCACCGGCATGACCCACGCGGAACTGGCGCTGCTTTCCGGGCGACCGGATTGAAGCGGGTTGATTCAACGGATTGCCCGGGAACACCGTCGCCATCGGAAGCGACCGCTATCCCAAGCCCTGCAAATAAGTGACGAGTTTCTGGACATCAATGCCGGGCTTGCCATTTTTGGAGTCCACTTCGTCCACGATGGCATAGGCTTCGTCGCAATATTTGTCGAAAAAAGCCCAGGTCATCTGCTGTTTTCGACCCCACGTGACGCAGACCGGGCCTGCGGCGGTATAACCGGGAATCATGATACAATGGCCACCCCACGAGTTGGGCGTCGCGTCCGGGCCGGTCGTCACGTCCCACGGCTGACCGCTTTGAATCTGGGCCTGGGCGGATTTGGGCAGCGCCACGCCGACGTACGCGGCGGTGAGCAAATAGACGGCGGCCTGAACTTCGGCGTGGTTGTGCGCGTCGATTTGGGCAAAAGCGTGGATGGTATATTTCTTTTTCTTGGGGCCGACCTTCCAGCCGAATTGACGCCATTCGTTGAGGGAATCGAGGATGACCAGGCCGTGGTCGGGCCCGCCGGTTTCCTTGAAGTATTCGGCCAGCACGTCCTGGTCGGTGATCATTTGCACGGAACCCTGTTCGATGTCCTCGAAGCGCAGGGTCAGGTGGGCCCGGGCGGCGATGACGCAATCGCCATGAACGTCGTTGGCAAACATCGGTGTGGGAATGCCGGGATGGAGGAGGTCGAAGTCGAATTGGGGCGGTGTGGGTGGCGACACTTTGAGGAGGGCGGCAAATTTGAAGTTGCGTTTGTCGGCCTTGGCCGGCCGCTTGCCGAGTTTGAAGAATTTATGGGATTGGATTCCTTTGGCTTTTGGCATATCGATGTTTCTGTGGGTGAGTTGTTTTTGTTGGTCGGCTGCTCTTCGCATACCGTTTCAGTCCATCCTGATTGCAGGTATCGTGCGGGTTGCCAAGCGAGGCCGCAAGTACGCGTGACGACAATCGGCACTTTTGGTGTCGCGCTTAAAAACCCTCCTTTCATTTTTCACTGCCGGCGTTATCTTGAGGTAGTCCCGACCCGCAGGACGCGCGAACCCTATGATTCAAGAAACTATTGCCAAAATTGAAACGCAGCTCCAGAAGCCCGGCACCGGGGCGAGTGACAATCGCGCGGAGTTGCTTGGACTGCTGGGCACGTTAAAGGCCGAGATCGCGGAGTTGTCCAAGACCGATGCCGAGCAGGCGCAAAGCATTGCCGGATTTGCGGCGGTCTCCGCGCACGAAGCCACGCGCGAGGAGAAAAATCCTGAACTGCTCAAACATTCCCTCGGCGGCCTCTCGTCCTCCGTGGCCGGTTTTGAAAAGACCCATCCCCAACTGGTGCAAATCGTCAACTCGATCTGCAATGCGCTCTCGAATCTGGGGATTTGAAGGTGGCCAATTTTCCGGACCAGGCCGGGACGATTGTGAAAGCAACCCCGAATAAAAACCAAGGAACGCGAATCCGAGCGACGAACTTGTGGACCTGGCTATTGGGTCAATCAATAACCTGCGTATTTCTTCTCGCGAACAACTTCCTTCTGCAGCTCCGCTTCATGACACTTTACGGTTTTCATCGGCCTGTGGTCTGGCAACATAATTCCGCGTGGTCTTCCAAATCATGACCAACGAAATTGGCACTGAGAATGCGCCAAAAACAAAAATGAAGACGTCCTGGGAACCCATGTCGCGGGCGAGGAACATTACCAGCGAGCTAACGAACGCCGTCATGCCGAAGATGAGCCATACGCCCAGAACCACGATGAATTTTCGCGGCCGATCAACGGCCTGCCGATAAACGTATCCTTCGGCAAAAAGACTTTCAAAAGGGCCGATCGCTGCGTAGGAAGTCATCGGTGCCCCGCACTTCGCACAGAAATGATCGTCCGGGTCGTTCGGAAACATGCAGCCCACGCAGAGCTTCTTTTCGTCCGATTCGGCCGGTGTCTCCGGAGTTTGTTCGGGTTCGGAGATCATGGCGCATGACGGTGGCCGAGAATTATCCGTGGGCTCATGTGGGTGCCAACCTCGCCCTTGGCCGAGATTTGTCAACTGGCGAAATCGTCACCTTACCAGCGCGAGCCCATCTGTGTGCTTCCCCCGGACCGCGGCTGTCCACCCTCCGCAGTACTGCTACGGAGGACGAGTGTCCCGCGCCGCGCGCCGCGCGGGATCAGCCGCAGCAGCGTGGTCATGGGAGGGGCACGGACAATTACCTTAACACCGGGTGCGCACAGCCTGTTCAACGTGCTGCGGCTGGTCGAGGACGACACAGCCGCGTTCCGGGGCAGAGAGCGGCTCCGCCGCGCTATGCTCATCTGCGTCAATCTGCGTTCATCTGCGGTTTACCTTACGCTGTGACCTTGAAACCCCTTCAAATCTGAAAATCTCCCAGGCCCTTTTGGCGGTCGCGCTTGCTCAGCACTTTCACTTTGACTTCCTCGTTCAAGACCAGCGAGTGCGGCGGCACGCTGCTGGTCAAAAACACATTCGCCCCAATGGTGCTGCCCGCGCCCACCACCGTGTCGCCCCCCATAATGGTCGCGCCGGAATAAATCGTGACGTGATCCTCGATGGTCGGATGCCGCTTCTGCCCGCGCAACTGCTGGCCCCCCGACAGCGAGCGCGCCACCAGGCCCACACCTTGATACATCTTGACGTGATGGCCGATGACACACGTTTCGCCCACGACGGTGCCGGTGCAATGATCCACAAAAAAGTGCGAGCCGATCTGCGCGCCCGGATGCAGATCCATCCCGGTGCGGCCATGCGCCCACTCGGTCATGATGCGCGGGATGAGCGCGATCTGTTTGCGGTACAGCTCGTGCGCGAGCCGTTGCACCGCGATCGCCTCGACGAACGGATACGCGACGATGACTTCATCCCGGCTCAGCGCCGCGGGGTCGCCGTTGAAGGCTGCCTCGGTGTCAGTTTGCAGCACTTCACGGAGGCGCGGCAGGCTGCCGAGGAAATCCATGGTCACGGCATGCGCGGTCGGGCGCAGGTTCTTTTTCGCCAGGGCTTCAGGCGGATGGTATTCGAGACTTTTGTAAATCTCATCCTCGAGCCGTCCCTGCACCGAGTCCATGAGCGTGGCGGTTTCCACCTTCAACTCGGAAGAGTGAATGGGTTTATCGTCGAAGAAACCGGGGAACAACAGCCGCAGCAAATCAAACGTGATCAGCGTGATGGCACACTTGGAGGGCAGGTTGCGGCCGTCCAGGTGGTTGATGCCGCCGGCGCGGGCGTAGGAGGCGATGAGCTGGTCGGTGAGTTGCGTAACCGTGACATTCACGCCGGCAGTATTCAGCACGCGGCGGGGAAACGCAAGCGGGCGGACAATTCAAACCAAAACCGGTATTTGAAACGCAGATAAACGCAGATAAACGCGGATGGGAAGGAGGTTGGACGAGGCGGCATCCTCCCCCCAGTGGGTGAACTGCCCACCCTGTTTTGTGTTCTCCGCGCGGAAGCCTTTTCTGCGTTCATCTGCGTTCATCTGCGGTTTCAAGGTTCCGAGACTCGTCACCTCGTCTCCTACAAAAACATTGCTACGCACGCAGCCGCACCAGCAGGTCCTTGCTCTCGACGGTGTCGCCCACTTGCGCCGGGAGTTCCGCCACCACGCCGTCGCCGGGTGCGTAAATCGTAGTTTGCATTTTCATCGCCTCCAGCGTCACTAACTTGTCACCCTTCGCCACTTTTGCGCCGACGCCCACGGCCAGCGCAGTGATGATGCCGGGGATGGGCGCGCCGACCTGCAACAGATCGGTGAGGTCCGCCTTCGCGCGGCTGCGGACGGTCGTTTGAATCGACTTGTCTTGGATGGCCGCCTCGCGCGTCATGCCGTTGAGCTCGAACGTCACTGAGCGCCGGCCGTCTTTATCGGGCGCGCCCACATTGATCAATTTGATGAACAGGGTTTTTCCCTGCTCAATGTTCACGGAGATTTCCTCGCCGGTTTTCAATCCGTAAAAAAAAGCGGGCGTGGGCAGCAGCGTCACGTCGCCAAAACTGCGTTCGAACTTGGCGAACTCGGCATGCACTTCCGGATACATCAAGTGGCTGAACAAATCGTCGTCGCTGGGGTCGCGCTTCAATTTGGCGGCGAGCTCGTCCTTGGTTTTCTTCAAATTCAGCGGGGGCAGCCCGGCGCCGGGGCGGCCGCGCAAAGGCTTCCGGTCGCCCAGCACCACCCGTTGCACCGCCTTGGGCCAGCCGCCCACGGGCTGGCCCAGGCCGCCGGAAAGCATGTCGATCACCGATTCGGGAAACGGCGTGCCGCCGGGTTCGAGATTCACCACGTCCGCCGGTTTGATGCCGCGCGTGATGAGAAACATGGTCATGTCCCCGACGACCTTGCTGCTCGGCGTGACCTTGACGATGTCGCCGAAGAGCTGGTTCACCTCGGCGTACGTGCGGGCGATCTCCGGCCAGCGGCCGGCCAGGCCCATGCTGGCGGCCTGTTCCTTGAGGTTCGTGTACTGGCCGCCGGGCATCTCGTGCAGATACACATCCGCGCTCCCGCTGCGGGGCGCCGTGTCAAACGGCGCGTAGAACACGCGCACTTCCTCCCAGTAATTGGAGAATTCGTTGAGCGCTTCCAAATCGAGCCCGGTGTCGCGCGGCGTGTGTTGCAACGCCGCGGCGAGTGAATTCAAATTCGGCTGGCTCGTCGAGCCCGACATCGCGGCGAGCGCGAGATCAACGACATCCACGCCCGCATCACTGGCGCGTAGGATGGATGAGGCGTTGATGCCGCTGGAATCATGCGTGTGGAAATGCACAGGAATGCCGATGGCCTCCTTCAGCGTCTTCACCAGCTTGAACGCAGCGTAGGGCCGGCACAGCCCGGCCATGTCCTTGATGGCCAGAAAATGCGCGCCCATTTTCTCCAGTTCCTTCGCCAGCTTCACGTAATACTTCAGCGAATACTTGTCGCGCTTCGGGTCGAGGATGTCGCCCGTGTAGCAGATGGCGGCCTCGCATATTGCGTGCGTTTCCTGCACCGCCGCCATCGCCACCTTGAGATTGGGGGTGTAGTTGAGCGAATCAAAGACGCGGAAAATGTCCATACCCGACGCGGCGGCATGCTTCACGAAACCGGCGACGACGTTGTCGGGATAGTTCGAATAGCCGACCGCGTTCGAGCCGCGGAACAGCATCTGGAAACAAATGTTGGGAATCCGTTCGCGCAGCAGGCGCAGGCGCTGCCACGGATCTTCGTGCAAAAATCGCATCGCGGTGTCGAACGTCGCGCCGCCCCACATTTCGAGGCTGAACAATTGCGGCGTGCGCCGCGCCACGGCATCGGCCATCGCCAGCATGTCATAGGTACGAACGCGCGTGGCGAGCAGCGATTGATGCGCGTCGCGAAAAGTCGTGTCGGTGATCAGCAACCGTTTGTGCCGAAGCGTCCATGCCGCAAATTTCTTCGGACCCAGTTCGAGTAATAACTGGCGCGTCCCGGCCGGCGGCGCCTGTTTGTGGTCATACGCCGGCGGCAGCGCGGCGGGCAACGGCCCCTTGGGCGCGTGACCCTTGGCCTGCGGATTGCCGTTGATGACGACGTCGCCAAGAAAGGCGAGCAGCTTCGAAGCGCGGTCGCGCTTCGGCTTGAAGGAAAACAACTCCGGCGTGGTGTCGATCAGGGTCGTCGCCGCCTGGCCCGACCGGAAGGTCTCGTTGGCGATGAGGTTTTCGAGGAACGGAATATTTGTTTTCACGCCGCGGATGCGGAATTCGCGCAACGCCCGGTCCATGCGCAGGAGCGCCTGCGGGAAGGTCCGGTCGGAAGCCGTGATCTTGACCAGCAACGAATCGTAATACGGCGTGATGACGCTGCCGGCGTTGCCCATGCCGCCGTCGAGGCGGATGCCCAGGCCGCCCGCCGAACGGTAGGTGAGAATCTTGCCATAGTCCGGGGTGAACTTGTTTTCCGGATCCTCGGTGGTGACGCGGCATTGGACGGCGAAACCGTTACGCGGGATTTTGTCCTGCGGCGGGAGATCGAGCGCCGGGCCGAACAGGGCGTGCCCCTGCGCCACGAGAATCTGCGAGCGGACCAGGTCGATCCCGGTGATGACTTCGGTGACCGTGTGCTCGACCTGGATGCGC
>JAYUBJ010000215.1:0-6841 GCA_043740915.1 Verrucomicrobiota bacterium | reverse complement strand
TTCGCTTTCCAAAGGCCGGCGGTGAATCTAAACAAGGGACATGCCATTTGCTCTGCTCGCATGACGAACACCGCGCCCGAACCAATCCATGAATCTGCACCTGCGGAGCGCGGGTCTGTGACCCGCAGCACCCTGGCCAGCAGGCTCGGAGTCCGTTTGAAAAATGTGTGGCCCGGGATTTTCAAGCAGGCTCCGAACCGGAACGATGCCGTAGGACAGGCGTTGCGCCTGTCTCTAACTTCATCCGGTTGGTACCACTCCGATCGTTTCTCCGCTGGAAAGTCTGCACCGGAAGGCGGGTGGCTTTTCTTAAGTCGGAGACAGGCGCGACGCCTATTCTACGCCTCGACCAGGCGTTCGCCCCCAATTGCAACAGCATCGTTCCGGCTAGGGCTATGGCTCCCAGAGTCGCGCCCGACTGTCTTTGCTTTGACCCCGCTCTTTGCGCTCTGTCTCCTGGCCTTGATCGGCTGCCGGTCCGTGCCGGAAACGGATCCCCTGCTCCGGCACGCTGGTGATTCCGCCGAGGTTCGCTTTACCCTGGAGATTCAAATTCGCGACACGGACCCCGCGAAGATCCAAGTCTGGGTGACGGCCTCCGATCCGTCCGTGTGGTCGAAAATTCCGGCCGGGAGCGCGCCCTCATTTTTTGAATCAATGCTTGCCCTTCGCCTTGCGCCGACCAGGTCCGAAGCGGGGCGAACCACAACTCCGCCAATCTTCGGAACCTATTCGGTGATCGGAAATCGGCTCGTATTTCAACCGCAGTTTGCGTTGCTGTCCGGCGCGAAGTATCAGGCGAAATTTGAAGCGGCAAACCTGCCCGGCCTGGCCGGTGCCAGCCAGGCGCCGATCGTTCGTGATTATGAGATCGCGGCGGAAAATCCCGCCGCGCCGCCGCGGGTCACGGCCATCTATCCGTCCGGATCCGAAGTGCCCGCCAATCATTTGAAATTCTACCTCGTTTTTTCGGAGCCGATGCAGCCAGGAAACATTTTCAAGTATTTCAAACTGCTCGCTGCGCGCGGCGGCGAAGTGCCGGAACCGTTTCGTGAAACTGAACTTTGGTCGGTGGATGGCCGACGGTTGACGCTCTGGTTTCATCCGGGCCGGCAGAAGACGGGCGTGAATCTGAACGTTGAAATCGGACCGGTGTTGATGGCGGGACAGAATTACACTCTGGTGATTTCCGGTGATTGGCCATCCCAACGGGGCGTTCCCCTGGGACGCGCCATCGAGAAACCGTTTCGCGCCGGCCCGGCCGCGCACACCCAGCCCGATGCAAAACTATGGACCCTCGCCGCACCGGCCGCGTCCACCCGTGGACAATTACGGGTGACCTTTCCAGAAGCGTTTGACTGGGCGCTGTTGCAAAGCCAGTTGTGGGTTGAAACTGCGGCGGGCAAACGCGTGCCGGGGCGGATCGAAATCGGCCCCGGTGAATTGAACTGGAGCTTCGAACCGGCGCAGCCTTGGGTGGCGGGAAACTATCGTCTGGCGATGGGCAGTGTGCTCGAAGATCTCGCCGGCAACAGTCTGGCCCGTCCCTTCGAACTGGATGTGCAACGGGCGGCACCCAAATCGGTTGCCCCGGTTCTATACCGACCGTTCGTAATCGCCCGGTAGGCGGTCGGTGCATCCCGAAGTTGTTGGTAGTTTCTCCCTCTCCTCCCGCCGAGGGAGGAGAGGGCCCGGGAGAGGAGGGCCGTTCAGACTTCTTGGAATCCCCTCTCCCCAACCCTCTCCCCGTCCGACGGGGCGAGGGAGTTGACGATTGCGGACGTCGACCCAACCAACAACTTGGAAATGCACGGGTAGGCGGGCCGCGCCGTATAACAATTGACAACCGTTATGGTTGCGTTACGGTTTTTCCATGGCCAGCATAACTCTGAAAGACATTCCCGGTGAGCTTCACGAGCAACTTAAACGGGAGGCTTCCGCCAACTACCGGTCCTTGAACCAGGAGGCGATGGCGCGCATTCAGCGTAGTTTCGACCTGGACGACCGTTTTACCACGGAGTCGGTCAACCGGCTGATTAGCGAAGCGGTTGCGAGTGGTCCGGAACAGCCGTTGACCCGCGCGAAGTTTGACGCCGCGCGCCAGCGGGCCAGGGCCGCGGCGGCCGCCAAAGGCCGGGCCGCATGAAGCTTTTGGTTCGCCCCAAGTTTTACGAGGACATCACGCGCGAGGAGATTTATCTATTGGAACATGCCGGCGAGGAAACCGCTGACCGCTGGCATGAATCCCTATGGAGAACGATTGAGTTTTTGGCCACACAGCCGCTCGTGGGGCGGGCGCGGACCGATTTGAAATTCACCGGGATCAGATCATGGCGGGTCGATGATTTTGAACGCTGGCTGGTTTTCTACGGAGTGCGGCGAAACGACCTGATCCTCTTCCGGGTCGTCTCTGGGACCACGAACCTCTACGCGCTTACTTTCGAATAAAACAACCTCGCCTTGGACGGATCCTGGCGAGGCGGACGCAGGGCGTCCGAATTTTCGTGGCATGAATTAGCCCAAGTTCGTCAGGTGCTTTTGGCCGTTGCCGGACTTCAGATCCACAAAAGAAAACCTGGGAAACAAAGGAAGATTCCTCCTTCGCGATCTTCGTTGGCTTCTGTTCAATCCGCTTTCGAATGTGATCCCCTCTCCCATTCCGCCGGGCAGGTTGCCCCTGCTACCCTGCCGGTTTCGGAGCGGTCAAACGCAGCGCTTCCGCGCCAGCAGCAGGGCCGCCCCACCAACGCAACTCCAGCCAAACCAATCGCCGTGCCGATTGTAGAATGTAGAGGCGCGTTTTTCTCCCGGTGACAACAGCGGAATCTTGGCCGTCTTGAAACCGGTGCCGTAAATGTCCTGGGTGTCACCAAAATATATTTCGTGCATGCCGCCGCAGCGGTCGATCCAGCAGGTCAGTCCGTTGTTCGTGCAGCGCACCAGCGGCACGTCATTTTCCACGGCGCGGAAAACGGCGTTGGCGGCGTGCTGCCATTGCGCGGCCCCTTCGCCGAACCAGCCGTCGTTGGTGAGATTAACGAGAAAATCCGTGTCGTCCTGCACATATTCCCGAGCCAGGTGCGGGAAGGCGTCTTCGAAACATATCAACACGGATACTTTCGCGTGGGGCTCGGACAATTCAAAAAAGACCGGTTTGTCGCCGGGGGTGAAGCCGCCTTGGATGGGCGTAAAGTGTTTCAGGAACGGCAACCAGCGGGCCAGCGGCACGTATTCGCCAAAGATGACCAGGCGCCGTTTGTCATATTTGCCCACCAATTGCGCTGTCGGACTGATGAGAAAGGCGCTGTTGAAAAAGTCCGCATCCTTTGGATTCGTGGACGTTTTGCTGGGCTCTTCGTCATCAGAACCGACAATCATCCAGACGTGGTGGTCGCGGACGAGTTTGGCCACGCCTTCGGCGGTTGCCGCGTCGTAGCGCAGGGCCGTCGGCACGGCCGCTTCTGGCCAGACCAAGAGATCGGGCTGGGTGGCGAGCGCCAGTTCGGAAAGCCGGAGCAATTGGTTGAGTCGATTGGTGTTGTCCTTCGAATCCCAGATCATCGATTGCGGGATGCTCGGTTGGACGAGCGCCACTTTGAGCTCGCGATCCGGCCGGGAGCGTCCGAGCACCTTGAAAAAGCCAAACCCCACCACCACCGCGAGCGCCAGCAGGGGCAGTCGCAAATCCGCCAGAAAACCCCGGCGATTCTGCGGTTGGGCGATCAACGTGAGAAACGCGCACGCCAGCGAGACCGAAAACCAGACCACCAGGAACGAGACCCCGTAGATGCCCGTCACGGAGGCGACCTGGATCAACGGGAGGATTCTATATTGGGACATGCCGACGAAGAGCCACGGATACCCCGTGAGCAAGCGGCCCAGGATCATTTCCAGCGCCACCCAGATGACGGCACAGCCCAGCAACCAACCGGCGCGTTGAACCCAGTTCAGGGAAAGCGTGGGTGCCAGCCACGCTGGGGCCAGGGGCGACTGATCACTCGTGCTCGAATCTTGATTCAGGCAGGATTCACCGGCGGTGATCGGCGGAAATATTTTCACGCCCAGCCAGGCCCAGAGCGCAGGATAGAGTGCGAGGTACGCGCTCAACGCCAGCCAACCAAAGATCGGCGCGCCGGAAACCGGGATGAACAGCAGCCAGTAGAGTGCCGTGAGATTGTGTGCCAGTCCGGCGAGGTAGCCCAGACGAAAGGCCCGTCCACTGCCCTGCCCCATGGTGGTGATCAGGAGCAAACCCGGTGCGAGCCAGGCCGCGCCGGCGAGCCCAATTTTTGGAAACGAGGCGGCCAGCAACAGCCCCGCGCCGATCGTGGCCAGCCAGCGGACTCGCGATGACAGTTGCCGGAGAAATTTCAACCGCCGCAGCTTGCCCAAACTCCCCTGAAAGGCAAGGCTGGGGAAAAGTAGGCTCGGCGACTTATTTTTGAATTATTTTAGACAAGATTGCCGGTGCTGGTGTCTATCAGGTGGAATGCCAGACGACGAACAGCCATCCGGTGAGCATTGGTGTGAACGCCTTTACGTGGCCAAAGCGGACAAGCTGATGCTCTACGGCCGGGCGCTCGGGCTAAGCCATGGCGAGGCGGAAGACGTGGTGCAGGAGACGTTCGCCGCCTTGTTGCGCCTGCCTCGGTCGCCGGAACAGCCTGAATACTATTGCCTGCGAAGTTTTCGCAACCGCACCCTCAACTATCGGCGCACCCTGTGGCGGCGGCTGACGCGGGAACTGGAATCCCGCCGTTGGTTCGAGCGATCCTCCGGTGAAAGCGACGCCGAGCGCGCGGCGATGCGCCATCTGGCAACGTTGCCCCCCGAACAGCGCGAGGTCATTGTGCTCAAAATCTGGCACCAGTCCACATTTGAAGAAATCGGTGGATTGCTGGCGCTCTCGCCGAATACCGTCGCCAGCCGTTATCGTTATGGTCTGCAAAAACTGCGGGCCTGTTTAAAAGGAGAAGCCCATGAACGAACCCCATCCTTTGGAAACCCAACTGAGCTCCTGGCGGCCACGCCGCCCGGCGGCGTGGCTTAAAACACGGTTGTTTGGCGGCAACTCCCGGCCCCATTCAATCTTTGCCGGGGCGGCATTCTGGTGGCGGGTCAGTCCGGTCATGGGCTGCCTCTTGCTGGCGTTGCTGGTGATGCGGGGACCTCGTGCGCCCGGCAGTTTCTCCGGTATCACCAAAACGAACAGCCTGCTGGCGACGCTGGAGTTGAGTAATCAGCTGGCGCATTTGGTGGCCGGGGCGGACATCAACCGGAACCTTTGGGAAGTGGCCACTTTAGAATCGACAAAGGCCAGCCCTTCCAATTCAACTATGTCCTCTTTTCGGCTATTGCGAACGAACAGTTTGATGCGTGATTGATGAGTAAAGACAAACAAAGACCGGCGGAATCCAAATCTCCGCCACCAAAAGGCAAACCCGCGCCGGTGCCGGCACCCGCGGCCAAGGCTAAAACGGTCGTCCCGCCCCCGCCCCCGCCGCCCCCGCCGCCCTTGTTTCGGAGGGTGGATTGGTTCACTTTTGGCGTCACCGCGCTGCTGGTCTTCATCGGCTATTACATCACGCTGACTCCCGACTTGACGCTGGAAGACGCGGGCGAACTGGCGACCGGCTCCTTTTACGCCGGCGTCCCCCACCCACCCGGCTATCCGGTATGGACGATTTACAGTTGGTTATTCACGCTGATACCCATCTCGAACATCGCCTGGCGGGTCGCGCTCTCCTCGGCGGTGGCCGGGGCGCTGTCGTGCGGCTTGATTGGTCTGCTGGTGTCGCGCGGCAGCAGCATGATTCTGGAAGGGATCCCCGATTTCAAAGACCTGGATAAGCGTTGGGAAAACGCGCTTTGTGTCGCTTCCGGTTACGTGGCGGGAATGCTGCTCGGTTTCAACGGATTCATGTGGAGCCAGGCGGTGATTGTGGAGGTATATCCGTTCAGCGTGTTGTCGCTGATGGGCGTGCTCTGCTGTCTGCTGCGCTGGATGTATGCGCCGAGCCAGATGCGGTACCTGTACTGGGCCGCCTTCCTGTTCGGCATCTGTTTCACCAACCATCAGACGCTCATCGTCGCGGCGGTGGGTATCGAGGTGGCCGTGCTGGCGGCGCAGCCGAAACTCGGCCGTGATCTGTTTTTTGCGAACAGCGTGATTTTCATCGTCGGCCTCGTGCTGAAGCACCAAAAAATCCTCACGATGTTCGATGCCAACCCCGCGCTTTACCATATCTACCTGCTCATCGGCATTGGCTCCATCCTGACCTGCGGCTGGCTCGTGGTGAAGACCGAACAATTGTTGACCGAATGGAAACCCGTGGTCGTCCTGGGCGTGATGTGGCTGCTCGGCATATCCTTTTATTTCTACATGCCGCTCACGTCCATGAGCAATCCGCCGTTGAACTGGGGCTATCCCCGCTCGGTGGAGGGTTTTTATCACGCGTTGTCGCGCGGCCAATACGAAAAGGCGAATCCCACAAATGTTTTCAATGACCCCCTCCGGTTCGTCAAACAACTCTGGCATTACGGCGACGGCACGGTGGAGGAATTCAACCTCGTTTATCTGCTGATCGGTCTGGTGCCTTTCTTCTTTTATTTTCGCATGCAAAAAAGGGAGCGCGCCTGGATCTCCGGTTTGACTGCGATTTTCCTGTGCCTGGGTGTGCTCCTCATGATCCTGCTGAATCCGTCGCCCGACCGCCAAAGCCAGGGACTCAATCGCGTCTTCTTCACGGCTTCCTACGTCGTGGTTTCCATGTTCATCGGCTATGGGCTGACGTTGATCGGAGCCCTGGTGGCAACGCGGTATGAAGAGGTTCGCGGTTGG
>JAYUBJ010000214.1:0-2031 GCA_043740915.1 Verrucomicrobiota bacterium | reverse complement strand
GCTGCTCGCCGCGCGGCGGTTGGTGGAACGCGGCGTGCGTTTCGTGCAGGTTTATCCGAGCGCCTACGGCACGTGGGACTCGCATCAGAAACTCAAGGACAACCACACCAAGTTATGCGCCAGCGTGGACCTGCCGGTGGCGGGTTTGTTGAAAGACTTGAAGCAACGCGGACTGATGGACCAGGTGACGGTTGTCTTTTGCACCGAGTTCGGCCGCACTCCGGGCTTGGAGCAACGCGGCGGCGGCAAGGATGGACGCGACCATCACCCGCACGGCTTTACGGTCTGGTTCGCCGGCGCGGGCATCAAGCCCGGCATCATCCACGGCGCGACGGATGAACTGGGTTATCACGCGCTCGGCGACGGCCATTACGTCACCGACATGCACGCCACCATCTTTCAACTGCTCGGCCTCGATGCGCGCCGTCTGGAGATCCCCGGCCGCAAGAGATTGGAGATCGACTACGGCCATTCGATTTCTGAAATCCTGGCCTGAGCCGGAACGGTAACGTAGGATAGGCGTCGCGCCTGCCTCTAACTTCAAAGGATTCAGTTTTTGTGAACCGTTGTCTTCGACCCCAATCCGGCCCACCCGGCGCCAGGGTTCGGGAAGGGGGAGACAGGCGCGACGCCTGTCCTACGCTTGAATCGCCCAACCGCTAGCCGTTTCAACTGCATCGTTCCGAGGCAACGATGCGCCTTTTTTCACCACCGCCCCACCAGCACTCGGCCAAAAGCGTCCGCTCGACAATCACTCCGGCGCTTTGTTCTAATCAGCCATGCGCATCATCGGCGGCACCGCGGCGGGAATCATCTTGAAGGCGCCGAAGGGTTTCGACGTGCGACCCACGCCCGACCTGGTGCGCCAGGCGGTTTTCAACAGTCTCGGCGCGCGCGTCGAGGGCGCGCGTGTGCTGGAACTTTTCGCCGGCACCGGCGCGCTCAGTCTCGAATGCCTAAGCCGGGGCGCGGCGTCGGCGCTCTGTGTCGAGCTGTCTCCGAAACACGCGCGGTTCATGCAGGAAAATTTCACGAGCGCGAACCTCGGGGCTGGCTCGCTCCACATTCGCGTTCAGAATGTGGCTACTGCGCTGCTGCAACTTGCCGCCACCGGGCAGCAATTCGATTTGATCCTCGCCGACCCACCCTATGGTGAAAAAAATGTAGGCCGTCGGTCCACCTCCTTCGCCCAGCGGCTGCTCGACGACCCAGACCTGCCCAAACTGCTCACGCCCGGAGGCCGGTTCATTCTCGGCCACACCAAGCGCGACACACTCGAACTACCCGCCGCGTGGGAAGAAGTGAAAATTCTCAAGCACGGCGATTCCTGGATGCGGTTTCTGACGTTGAAATTATGACCACCATATTCCGCGCTCCACTTTTTGCCGGCACTTTGCTACTGGTTTTGTCCGTGCCACCCGCGATCGCTCAAACCGCCACGCCCTCACCGCGGTTGCAGGGCATCGTGGACAAGGCCGTCGCCGCCGCACGCGAGCAGTTTCCAAAACTACAGACTAATCAAATCGCCGTCACGCTCGTGGATCTGCGCGATAACGCAAAACCGGAGCGCGGCAGTTATCGCGGCAACGAGCCGATTTATCCGGCGAGTGTCATCAAACTTTTTTACCTCGCCGCCGCGCACCGCTGGATGGAGGACGGCCAGCTCGCCGACACACCGGAATTGCGCCGTGCGATGAGCGACATGATTGTCCATTCCTACAACGAGGCGACGCACTACGTCTTCGATGTACTCACCGGCACGACCAGCGGACCTGAGTTGCCCGACGACGAGATCAAAATCTGGTTCGAGAAGCGCAATGCTGTGAACCGCTATTTCGTCTCGCTTGGCTACACCGGCATCAACGCCAACAAGAAGCCGTGGTGCGAAGGCCCATACGGCCGCGAGACGCAGGCGATCAAGGCGTTTGAGCCGAAACGCAACCTGCTGACCACCGATGCCACCGCGCGGTTGATGACGGAAATCGTCACCGGCAAATGCGTCAGCGTGGAACGCAGCAGCGAAATGATGAC
>JAYUBJ010000213.1:0-6847 GCA_043740915.1 Verrucomicrobiota bacterium | reverse complement strand
ATCCGGCGCGCGTGACCAGGACCAAGGTGTAGAAATAATGTTTCCCCTGGCTCCCAACTCCAATCGTCCGAGGCCTCGCACTCGATGAAGGTTCCATTCATTGATCTTCAGGCCCAGCATGCTCCCATTCGGGCGCAGCTCGATGCTGCCATCAGGGAAGTCATCGATTGCAGCGCGTTCGCTGGCGGACCGTTCGTCGCCGCATTTGAAACCGACTTTGCCGCTTACTGCGGTGCCCGATTTGCCATCGGCACCGGGACCGGCACCGACGCCCTCTGGCTGGCATTGCTCGCCTTGGGCATCGGCGGCGGCGATGAGGTAGTGACGGTTCCTTCCACCTTCATGGCCACGGCTGAAGCCATCACTTTTTGTGGGGCACGCCCCGTGTTTGTGGACATTGAAGAACGCACCTACACCCTCGATCCCGCCCGGCTCGAAAAGGCCATCACGCCGCGGACCAAAGCCATCATTCCGGTGCACCTGTTCGGCCAGATGGCGGACATGGACCCCATCCTCGGAATTGCGGAACGGCACGGTATCCCCGTCATTGAAGACGCCTGCCAGGCTCACGGGGCAGACTACCAGGGCAAAAAGGCGGGCACGCTGGGTTTGGCCGGATGTTTCAGTTTTTATCCCGGCAAGAATTTGGGCGCTTTTGGCGAGGCCGGTGCCGTGGTGACCAACGATTCCGGACTCGAAGCCAGGCTCAAGGCTCTGCGCGATCACGGTCAGGTCCGAAAATATGTTCATGCCCACATCGGCTGGAATGCGAGAATGGATGGCATCCAAGGCGCGGTGCTTCGGATCAAACTCAAACAGCTCGATGCAGGCAACGCGCGCCGACGCGATCATGCTCGTCTTTACGGCGAGCTCCTGGCGGGTATCGAGGGAATAATCCTCCCCTCCACTGCCGCAGACCGTGGGCACGTCCATCATATTTACGCCGTCCGGATGCAAAACCGGGATTTGGTGCTCCAGTTGCTGGCCGAAAAGGGGGTCTCGTGCGCCATCCACTATCCCATTCCCGTGCACCTGCAGGAGGCGTATCGGTCACTCGGCTACCGGCGCGGCTCCTTCCCGGTGGCCGAGCGCTGTGCCGAAGAGTTTTTATCGCTACCCATGTTCCCGGAACTGAGCCGGACTCAAATTAACGCAGTGGCGAAGGGTTTGGAAACCAGTGTCAACCGCGTCAGCCCGCGAGAATGTGTGGTGTGAAATGCTGCCCCTTGCTGAAATGAATTCCCGATTGGCTCCTGTCCGGGAACTGCCGCAGCAGTTGGATGCCTTTGATCCATTGCAAGAGCCGGCTTGGGATTCGCTGATTGCGTCCCACCCGGGAAGTTCATTTTTCCATTCGCTCGCTTGGGCTCAAGTTCTGCACCATACCTATGGCCACCGACCCGTTTATTTCGGTCGTTTCGCCGGTGGCAATTTGCAGGGGTTGCTTCCCGTCATGGAAGTCTCCAGCCGATTGACCGGGCGCCGGGGTGTTTCGCTTCCGTTCACCGATTTTTGCGCCCCGCTCAATGCCGGTGGCGTTGGCCAATCGGCACTGTTCGACCGCGCCATGGAGCACGGGCGTCAGCGAGGGTGGCGTTATCTCGAGTGCCGGAGCAACGTTTCCGGGTGGCAAAACGCCACGCCCTCGCTGGCCTTTCATGGTCACGTGATTGAACTCCAGTCCGCTCCAGAACTGCTTTACCACCGTTTGGATGGAGCCGTGCGACGGGGTGTCCGGAAGGCCGAGGAAGGAAAGCTGCGGGTCGAATTCAGCCGCGACGCGGAGTCGATCCGGATTTATTACGCGTTGCATTGCCGAACACGCCAAGGCCACGGTTTGCCTCCTCAGCCCCTCCAATTCTTTGAGAATATCGCGAAGTACGTGCTCGAGCGCGGACATGGCTTTGTGGCGACCGTGTGGTTGGACCGCCAGCCGGTGGCCGGAGCCGTTTATTTTCAGCATGGCCGCGAGGTCCTCTATAAATTTGGAGCTTCGGATTATTCCTTCCAACATTTGCGTCCAAACAATCTCATGATGTGGGAAACCATCAAGCGGTGCGCCGCGCTGGGATTTAGGTCTCTGCATCTGGGCCGGACTTCCCTGGCCAACGAAGGTTTGCGCCGATTCAAACTCGGATTCGGCGCGCGCGAAGAGCGGATCGAATACTACAAGTACGATTTCGCGGCGCAGTCGTTCGTCACGGATGCGGATCGCGCCGAAGGCTGGGTCAATCGGGTGTTTCGCCCGCTGCCGCTGCCGTTCCTGCGGCTCGCGGGGAGATTGCTTTACCCGCACCTTTCTTGACAAAATGACAGCGCACTGGAAACCTTTTAATGGCTCGACGGGTTGTTTCGAACAAGCGCAGGACAGGTTGGTGCCGGTGAAGGCCTTGATTGCGGTCGGTTAAGTAAATCCATTCATGAATAATCAACGTACTGGTGTGCCTGCGGTTCGCACGGCGAATAATCCACCCCACCCGCCGCCCGCTCCGGGCATGACCGTGGGCGATATCTATTATGTAATCTTCCGGCACAAATGGAAGATCGCACTGGTGATTGCAGTCGGCCTGATCGCGGCGGTGCTCATCGACGTCTTCTCGACGGTTACCTACGAGTCCGAGGCCCGGTTGTTCATTCGTTATGTTCTCGAGGCCAATACGGTGCCGGGCCAGGTGGGATCCACTGATTCTCGGAACGCCTCCGCCATCCAGCGCGGTGAAGCGATCATCAGCACCGAACTCGAAATCCTGACGAGTCTCGATGTCAGTCAAACCGCCGTCCAAGTCATCGGTCCGCAGAAAATACTGGCCAAGTTGGGTGGTGGAACCAACATTTCTGTGGCCGTCAACCTGATCCGGAGGAACTTGACGGTCGATGTTCCGATGCGCAGCAGCGTGATCCGCATTAAGTATCAGCATCCGGATCCCGAGATTGTTCAACTCGTGCTCGTCCGGATTATCGAAGCCTACGTCAAGAAACATGCCGAAGTACACGGGGCGGCGGGTGAACTCAACGATTTTCTGACGACGGAGACCGATCAACTCAAGTCTCGATTGCTCATGACCGAAGACGCCCTGCGCAAGACCAAAAGCAAGGCGGGGGTGATTTCCCTCGAAGACTCGAAGAAAGCGTATACGGAACAGATTTCCTTGATCCGCAGGGAATTGTTCAACGCCGAAGCCGAACTGGTGGAGCGGCAGGCCATCGTCAGCGAATTGAAGAAACTCCTGAATCCAAGTGCGGCGGCGAATACGAATGAGTCCAAGCAGTTGGCCTCTACCAATGAGGTTAAGCAGTTGGTTTCAACGAATGCGGTCAATCCACCGGATCCAACCAATCAAACATCGATGTTATTCGCCAAGGGGATCGAGTACCGGCGGGTGGGCAACCTCCTGGATACTTTGGTGAAGCGGGAACAAGATCTTTCGCTCCAGTTCACCGGCGAAAACGCCGTGCTCAAAAACATCCGGGAACAGATCGCCACCAACGAGAAGCTCAAACAACAGTTGGAAAACGATTTTCCCGAGTTGCTGCCCCTGCGACCTGCCTTGCCCAAGGCGGGTGAGCCAACCCTGCGCACCCGGGTTGATCCCGCCGAATTGGCGAGACTCGCCTACGCCAGTCAAATTGACCAGGAGAAGGAGATCAACAATCAAGTCACCAAAGCAATTGCACTCCAATCCAAAATCAAAGTGCTCAGCCGTCAACTCGAGGAAGTGAGAAAAGAAACGGCCACGATGGATGACCTGGAAGGCACCATCACCGATTTACAGCGCAGAAGGGAACTGGAGCAGGCGAATTTCAAGTTTTTTGCGGCCACTTTGGAACAGGCGCGGATCAATGAAGCCATGGGCACCGACCGGGTCTCAAATATCAGCAAGTTACAGGCGCCGTCGGCTCCTTATCGGGTGAACTCGAAATTGAACAAGATCCTGGCCATGGTCGTCCTCGGCAGCATCGTGTTTGCCCTGGGCCTGGCGTTCCTACTCGAGTTCGTCCTGGATCAAACCCTCAAGCATCCTGCCCAGGTTGAAGCCCAGCTCGGACTGCCCCTGATACTCACCATCCCCGCCTCCGGCTTGAAGGCGGCCAGAACGGTTCCGCTCCTGCCCGAAAACGCCGACGACCCCGCGACGGCGGACTCTCCCGGGGGAATTGCAACGAACGGTGCCTCGGAAGAGATCGCTCCCTGGGATTCCAAACACATGTTGCGCGAGTTTTTTGAAGTATTGCGTGATCGCCTGATTGTTCATTTCGAAATTCGCAAACTCACGCGCAAACCCAAACTTGTCGCCGTGACCGGTTGTGCCCGCGGCGCCGGGGTCACCACCATCGCCGCCGGCTTGGCGGCGTCCCTCTCCGAAACCGGTGATGGACGAGTATTGCTGGTGGACATGAATCTCGAGCACGGTGCCGCGCACGATTTTTACAAGGGCAACCTCGAGTGCGGAATCGACGACGCTTTGGTGGAGGGGAAAAGGGACGGCGCCAAGGTCTCGGACAACCTCTACGTGGTCGCGGAAGGGAACACGGATGACCGGCTCCCGCGCTTTCTCCCCAAGCGGTTTAGCAAGCTCATTCCAAAACTCAAGGCCAGCGATTACGACTACATCATTTTTGATCTGCCGCCGGTTAGTGAAGTCAGCATCACCCCCAGGCTGACGCGGTTCATGGACACGGTGCTGCTCGTCGTCGAGTCGGAGAAAACGGATCGGGATGTCGTCAAACGTGCCGCCGCGTTGATGGGTGAATCCCAGGAGAACATCAGCGTCATTCTCAACCAGAGCCGGACCTACCTGCCTCACCGCCTCCAGCAGGAAGTTTGATCGACCACGGGTGGAAGTTTCAAATCGCGGCCCCCTCGGAATCCAGGCCAGAGCTTCCGCGCAGGATCTTAAACCCATCAAGACTATTTCTTCGCTCCGCAACAGATTTTATTACGGAATCAAGCCGCTGGTTCCCCTGTCAGTCCGCCGTGCCGTCCGCCGCTGGTTCGCCGTCCGGAAGCGTGCGCGGTTCTCGGATTCCTGGCCCATCCTGCCCGGTTCCGAACGCCCGCCCGGGGGGTGGCCCGGCTGGCCGGAAGGGAAGCGCTTCGCCGTGGTGCTGACACACGACGTTGAAGGCCCGGACGGTCTTGAAAAATGCCGGAAGCTGATGCAGCTGGAAATGCGGCTCGGCTTCCGTTCCTCCTTCAATTTCATCCCGGAAGGCGATTACCGCGTCAGCCGTGAGCAGCGCGAGGAACTTCGGCTGAACGGGTTCGAGGTGGGCGTGCATGACCTCCAGCATGACGGGAAACTTTACCGTGCCCGGTCGGACTTCTCGCAAAAAGCCGAACGCATCAATCGTTATTTGAAAGAGTGGGGCGCGGTGGGTTTTAGATCCGGGTTCATGATGCGTAACCTCGATTGGATGCACGATCTGCATATCCAATACGACGCTTCCACTTTCGACACCGATCCTTTTGAACCTCAATCCGAGGGCAGCCACACGATTTTTCCGTTCTGGGTGCGGCACCCAAAATATGATTCCACTCCGGGTGCCAGTGGTTATCTCGAACTGCCGTACACTTTGCCGCAGGATTCCACTTTGTTCCTGATTTTTCGTGAAAAAACGAACGCTATTTGGTGCCAAAAACTCGATTGGATTGCCCAGCACGGTGGCATGGCCCTCATCAATGTTCATCCCGACTATTTGTCCTTCAACGGCGAACGCGCCAGCGCCCAGACATTTTCCGCCGATCTGTACGAGGCCTGGCTCCGGCACATTGCGGACAAATACTCCGGGAATTACTGGAACCCATGTCCTTCGGAACTGGCGGCCTGGTATGCAAAACAGCTCCCTCTGAATTCGACCGGCGTCGCCCCACGCCCGCCCAATGGGGTCGCCCCAACTATTTTGCGCGGAAAGCGCGCGGCGGTAATTCTATTTTCCAATTATCCGGCTGATCCCCGTCCCCGCCGCGCCGCCGAAGCGTTGGTGGAAGCCGGCATGGATGTCGATCTGCTCTGTCTCGCGGAATCGAAAAGTGACCCGTCCAAAGAAATCGTGGGCGGCGTGCGAATCTTTCGTGTCGCAATCGAACGCCATCGGGGTAGCAAAGCAAACTATGTGTCGGAATATGGCCGGTTTCTGGCCGCCGCTTTTTGGTTCTTGTCGAGGCGTGGATTGGGGCGGGGTTATGATCTCGTGCATGTCCATAACATGCCGGACGTGCTCGTGTTCTCAGCTCTCTTGCCGAAATTTCGGGGCGCGCGCATCATTCTCGATCTTCACGACCCCATGCCCGAATTGATGATGAGTATCTACGCCTCGTCGGTAGATCATTGGACCGTGCGGGGCCTCCGGCGATTGGAGTGCTGGAGCATTGGCTTTGCCGATCTGGCGCTCACGCCAAACCTAGCGTTCCAGCGTCTTTTCGAGTCGCGTAGTTGTCGGCCCGAAAAGATTGGAATAATGATGAACACTCCCGAGTCCAAGATTTTCGACCCGGACCGTTTCGAAGGGACGGATGCCGACGCCAGGCCGGCAGATGGAGAGTTTCGGATCATGCACCATGGTTCAATCGTTCACCGGCACGGAGTGGACTTGCTGGTGGAAGCCGTCGCACGTGTGCGTCCGCAGATTCCTGGTGTGCGGCTCGATATTTATGGCTCGCCGACACCGTTTCAAGACGAAGTCATCGAGGTCGCAAAACGTTTGGGCGTGGCGGATATCGTCCATTGTCATGGTGCTAAAACCCAGGTCGAGATCGCCCAGGCCATCCGGCTGTGCCACGTGGGGGTGGTGCCCAACCGGCGTTCGTCCTTCACCGAGATTAATTTCCCCACCCGCCTGTTCGAGT
>JAYUBJ010000212.1:0-2039 GCA_043740915.1 Verrucomicrobiota bacterium | reverse complement strand
GGCGGTTGGCCCGCAATTGCTTGCGGCGTTTATGTTTGTTGATCTTCGATTTACGACGTTTTTTCAGCGAACCCATAATGTTAATTCGGAACCATGCTTAACCTAATAGACCACTTTGTTAAGTGGATACTCAATGATGCCCTCTGCCCCGGCGGCTTTCAACTGCGGAATTAACTCGCGCACCACATGCTCGTCGATGATGGTCTCCACCGCCACCCAACCTGCCAGGCTCAAGTTCGAGATCGTCGGATTGCGCAGCGCCGGCAGGCTCTGCAGCAAGCTGGCCAGATCCTTCTGCGCGATGTTCATTTTAAGCCCGACTTTCGCCTCTGCTTCCAGCGCGCCCTTGAGCAGCATCGCCAGCGTCTCGATCTTCTGCCGCTTCCACTTGTGCTTCCAGGCCGTGTGATTGGCGATCAGCCGGGGCGTCGAAACCAGCAAGGTATCGACGATCCGCAGTTTGTTCGCGCGCAGCGATGAGCCAGTCTCGGTCAACTCGACGATCGCGTCCACCAATTCATGCGCCTTCACCTCGGTGGCGCCCCAGGAAAATTCCACCTCGGCCTTGACGCCGTGCTTCTTCAGAAATTTCTTGGTGAGGTTGACGACCTCGGTGGCGATGCGTTTCCCGCGCAAATCTTTCACCGTCCTGACCGGTGAATGCTCCGGCACCGCCAGCACCCATCGCGCCGGCTGCCGCGTCGCCTTGCTGAACAGGAATTCGCCGACTTCATGCACGTCGGAGCCGTTCTCCCGGATCCAATCCAGCCCCGTGATGCCGCAATCCAGATAACCGTGCTCCACGTAACGGCTCACTTCCTGCGCGCGGATCAGCCGCACCTCCAGCTCCTCGTCGTCCACATATGGGACGTAGGAGCGGCTGCTCACCTGGATGTTAAAGCCCGCCTTCGCCATTTTCTCAATGGTGGCTTCCTGCAGGCTGCCTTTCGGCAAACCAATTCTTAAGACCTGTTTCTTCATTTTCAACCAACCATCCGTTCCAACCCGCCCGTTTTCTGTGTCCGTTTTCCGATTTCGCAGCACCTCCCCCGGCAGCTTCGGTGTCTCTTTTGCCAGTTCAACCGGGTTCATCTGCCATCGCCGCTGCCGCAAGGCGATCTTTTTCTTCCGCAATTTAATGCGTCGGGGCGACGCCTGGCCCGCAAATCACGCGTGCTTGGCCGCCAAAAATGTCGTCCGGCCCTGGACCCGCACCTGCCCTCGCGCGAGGGCCGCGATGGCGGCCGGATACAACATCCGTTCCGCGTTCTGGATGCGCTCGTGCAACATGGCCGCCGTGTCACCCTCGAGCACCGGCACGGTTTGCTGCGCAATGATCGGGCCGGTATCCACACCCTGATCCACGAAATGCACCGTGCATCCGGTGAATTTGACGCCGTAATCCAGCGCCTGCTTCCAAGCCTCCAATCCTGAAAACACCGGCAACAACGAAGGGTGAATATTCACCACCCGATGCGGAAAGGCACGGAGAAAGTCGCCCTTCAAGATGCGCATGAATCCCGCCAGCACGACGAGATCCACTTCCGCCGCCTGCAACGCCGCGATGTAGGCCCGCTCCGCCGACTCATCCAGCTTGGTGCGGAACAATCCGGGCGGGATGAACTCGGCGCGCAAATCCCGTTCCCGCGCCCGCGCCAGAATGCCCGCGTCCGCCACGTCGCTCAACACCACCGCCACCTGCGCCGGGATCACCCCCGCGGTGCACGCATCCGCGATGGCCACCAGGTTCGAGCCTTTGCCCGAACCCAGCACGCCGAGACGAAATGGCCGGTTGGATGTCATGCACGGAAATGCGAGCGGACCGCGGGAATCGGAGCCGGCGGCAACCCGCCCAAAAACGCGCGCCGCTGTTAGTAACAGAGCGCCGCTTCAACACAAGTAGAAACACACAAGTAGAAACGACCAACCCATCGGGCACAGGGCGCGGGACAAAATTCTTCATAGTTAATTCTTCGCGGTATTTTTAGGCTGCGAGCGGGAGGCTGTCGTTGCGAGTGGCGTGGGTATTGAGCCGATCT
>JAYUBJ010000211.1:0-6887 GCA_043740915.1 Verrucomicrobiota bacterium | reverse complement strand
CGGCGGTGAAGCGGCCTTGGTAAGCAGGTTGTTGATGCACAGCCAATGGATAATGGATGGCGGTGTGAATTTGCGCAGCGGCCAGACGCAGTTTGACCTCGTCCCGCCGCCGCGTGCGAACCACGAACTGATGATAAACCGGAACCGCGCCAGCCGCCACCACGGGACACTCAATCGAACTGCCTGCCAGAAAGGAAGCATACGTCGCGGCAAGTTCGCGCCGGCGTTCATTCTCTTTTTCCAGGAACGGAAGCTTCACCCGCAAGATGGCGGCTTGCAAGTCATCGAAACGGCTGTTCGTTCCCCATGCAAGGGAACGATTGGGCTCCACGCAACCATATTGCCGCAAGGCGCGAATTTTTTCCGCCACCGAAACCTGGTTCGTGACCACTGCGCCACCGTCCCCCATGGCTCCGAGATTCTTGGTGGGATAAAAGCTGAAGACCCCCGCATCACCCATCGTCCCCACTTTGTTCCCGGCCCACGCCGCCCCATGCGCTTGCGCGCAATCTTCCACCACCCGCAAATTATGTTCCACGGCGAGGCGGAGGATGGCGGTCATGTCCGCCGGATGTCCGTAGAGATGCACCGGAACAATCGCCTTGGGTCGGCGGGCTTCCGCGCCGGCACGGCCGCGCCAGTGGCGGATCGTTTCCGCCAGAGCACCCACCGACAGGGTAAACGTGGCCGGGTCAATATCAATGAACACGGGCACCGCACCCGCCGCTTCGATCGCCGCAACCGTCGCCACACACGTATGGGAAACTGTAAACACGATGTCGCCTGCACCGATGGACAACGCCCGCAACGCCAGTTCCAGTCCTTGCGTGGCGGAACTGACGGCAACGCAATGTTGGATGCCCATGTAGCGGGCAAATTCCTGCTCAAAGGCCCGCACTTCCGGCCCCAAAATATAGGATCCGGAAGCCATGACCCCTGCCACCGCCTGATCGATCTGGGCCTTGTGGGCCAGATAACCCGCGAGTGGATTGGCTGACTGTAGCGGAAATTTTTCGACCAGTTCGAGCGCACTCATACATATTTCTCCCAGTGCTTGCCGTAGAAATCCAAAATGCGCCGCAACGCCACCGGCAGAGTGGTTTTGTGATGCCAACCCAGCAGCTCGCGGCATTTCCGGTCGTCGGCGAAGTAATCCCCAATATCGATCCGTTTGCGCGCCCGGGGAAATGGTTTCAAATGGTACTTCGTCCCCGGGGCAAGGACTGCCAGCATGGCGGCCAGTTCCGCCAGGGTCACCACCCGCTCCCCCCCCACGTTTAATACCTGGCCGATCGCTGCATCGTTTTGCGCCGCCCGCAGCAGGGCGTCCACCGCATCGTCCACATACGTGAAATCCCGGCGCTGGCTGCCATCGCCCCAAACCTCGAACGGGATCCCTTCGAGGATGCGCCGGATCCACTCGCCGAGAAATGTCTGGCGCGCGTCCTTGATGCGCATGCGGGGGCCGATGGTATTGGTCAACCGCAACACCACGGCTTTCATCCCGTAAATGCGGTGGAAGAGCAAATGATAATGCTCACCCGCGTGCTTGTGAACGCCATTGACATCGATCGGGGCCACCGGATGCCGCTCATCAACCGGTAAATAGTTCGGGCGTCCATACACCTGCCGGGTGCTGGCGAAAACAATGCGGATGCCCGGATTCTCGGCGCGACAGACTTCGAGCGCGGCCAGGGGGGCCTGGCAATTGCTGTTCAAATCTTCAAAGGGCTTCTCCATGGAATCCAAGTGGCTGCTTTGCCCGGCAAGGTTAAAAAGAAAATCCTGCCCGCGCACCAGTTCTCGCAGGGTGTGGATATCCCGCGCGTCGCTCAGGTTGATCTGCAGCTTGCGCTCAAGTCCGTGGATGTTAAATAAATTCCCGCCGCACTCGGGAACCAGATTGTCCAACAGGGTGACGTCCGCTCCCAG
Organism: Verrucomicrobiota bacterium; assembly: GCA_043740915.1. Classification (GTDB taxonomy): domain Bacteria; phylum Verrucomicrobiota; class Verrucomicrobiia; order Limisphaerales; family JAYTXL01; genus JAYTXL01. The sequence continues at coordinate 4,955 of JAYUBJ010000211.1, read as the reverse complement.
CTTCACCAATGCCCGGGCCAGATTCGACCCGATAAATCCCAAGCCCCCGGTAATCAGCACCTTTTTGTTGGCGAATGAGTGGGCCATGGATTTCCTCAGGTTCGTTTGCTAAAAAGGAAGCCGCGAAACTGGACCGGTTCCGGTGCGCGCCGCACCTCGGGGCGATCCAGCATCATGAACTCACGCCTGAACTCGAGTCGTCGTAGGGAAGGCTGATCCAGAAATTCCTGTCGATTGAACACCCATCCCCGGTATTCCGTGTCGTACCCGTAACTGCGTGCCCGCTGGACCACGACAAAGGCCGGCGTTTGCAAGACCACCGGCAGCCGGGTGATGAACAGGAAATGCCCGGTCACTGCCGCCAATTTTTCCAGCAGTCCTGGCCATTCCACCGAATATTGCAGCGAACTGCTGGCCAAAACCAGATCGTAACTCCGGCCCCAGCAGGTATCCGCATCCTCGTGAAAATTTGCCTCGGGATTGAATTCCCGGCCCGCGGCGCACAAGTGCGGCAGATCGTGCGCGTGATAGTCCAGTTCCACCTCCGGCACCAACTCCTGGCTTAAGCGGTAATAGTGCCCCATGCCACTGCCCCAATCCAAAATGGACAGTGTTTTCCGGCCTTGCGCGGCCAAGGCGAGTACATAAGCGTAGCTCATGATGGCGTTATGGCTAACGACGTTTCCGTGGTCCGGTTCCGGGTCCTCGTGGGAAACGGCCAGCAGGCCGGGGCTCTGGATCAACCCGCGGAACACCGGCCATTTCCGGCGCTGCGCCGCAGCGATGCTCGCATCATTCCAGCCGCGCGCCTGAAATCCGGCCCAGCCTTCCGGAACGGTTTCCCACTCCGGTCGGGGCGGCGGGCCATGTCGCAGCCGATGCACTCCCTGGAGCAACACGGGCGGCAGCACCGATTTTATGGCGGCTTTCCAAGGCATGCGTATTTGGCAATGGCTCCGAGCGTTTCAATATCCACCCGCGCCCGGTTGCTTCGCGGGCTGGATGAGTTCAATCTCATACCCTTCCGGCGCCTCGATGAAGGCGAAGCCGCCGCCATTCTCGCGCAGCGTCGGACCGTCGGAGTATTTCAGGCCGTGCGTGGCGAGATGCCGGCCGAATTCCACCAGGCTGTCCACCTCGAACGCGAGATGCGTGAGGTCGGGTTGCACCTGCACCGGGCCGCTGTTGGGAAAATGGCACAGCTCAATGGTCTCCTCGCTCTCGGGTGCTTTGAGAAAAACCAGTTCCGAACCCCGCGGTGATTTATGCCGGCGAATTTCTTCCAGGCCGAGAATGTCGCGGTAGAACTTCACCGAAGTCTCAAGATCGTTCAGGCGATACCGGGTGTGAAGGAGTTTTTTGACTTTCATGGTGGCCCAAGGATAGCGACCTGGCGCGGCAAGGCAATGCTGCAGCTAAATCAGCTTGCCGAAACCGCCCGCTTCCGGCATGAGAAGGGACGTGAGCCGCCGGTTTCGCCCTTTATTTTTCTGCCTTTTGGCAGGCATGGTTCTGCCCGCCTCCAGCCGCGCGCAAATCGATCCGGACAAACGGCAACTCATTCAGTTCGGTTACTCCCAGCCCCTCGAGGGGCACGGGCCGGTTTCGGGTTATGCCTATTATTATTTGAACCAGCCGGATTTCGGGCGCACCAACCTCACGCTCCGGCTGGCGATCGCGCCGGTTTATCTCGACGGCGAGTTCGGTCTGAACCACGCGCTCGGATCCCACACAGACCTCGCTTTTGGCCTGGCGGGCGGCGGTTTTGCCGACAGTTATTTCGAGGTGCGCCAGGGCCGGTTTCAGGAAGGTGAATCCTTCACCGGCCACGGCGCCGAGGCCTCGGCCAGCGTCTATCACCTGTTCAACCCCGGTCAACAAATACCGTTGAATGCCGTCCTCCGGGTCAGCCCGCATTACTCCACCTTTGAACGGGATGAACACACGGCCGCCGCTTTCGTGCTCCCGGCTGACCGCACGGCGATCCATGTCCGCAGCGGCTTGCGCTGGGGTGGACGCGAACCGTTGCTGACCCCGGCGCTGGCCATGGAAATGTCCATCTGGTACGAAGGTCAATGGCGCAGCCAGCATGGCGATTATGGATTTGGCGGCGACCGTTCCGTACAGGCCGCTTCGCATCAGTTCTGGGGACGAGCCTTGCTGGCCTATACCCTACCGGAGTCCGAGCAGAGTTTCAACGTGGGCCTCACCGCCGGAACCAGCACGGCCGCCGACCGGTTCAGCGCCTACCGCCTCGGGGCCGCCCTGCCCATGGCCTCGGAATTCCCCTTGAATGTGCCCGGCTATTATTACCAGGAAATCTCCGCGCGACGGTTCGTGTTGGTCAGCGGACAATATTCCGTCCCCTTGGACCGCGCCCGGCAATGGAGCATCAATGGCCTCGCCGCCACGGCGGTGGTGGATTATGTCTCCGGCTTGAATCAGCCTGGCGACTGGCATTCTGGCGTGAGCGGCGGCATCGGCTACCGGTCCCCGCGAAGGGTCTGGCAATTCATCGCCGGCTACGCATACGGTTTCGACGCCATCCGCACCCAGGGCCGCGGCGCCCACAGCGTCGGCCTCATGGTCCAGTATGATTTGGAAACCCGCCACCAGACGAAACACTCCGATTTGAAACCGGATCTCGGCCCGGACAAATCGGGTTTTCTCGAAAAACTTTTCCGGCATTTCTAAAAGAATAGTAGCGGCTCTAATTCGCATCCGCGCATGAAAAACCGACTGTTGATCTTCGCTCTTCTTGCTTTCACCGGATCGTTCGGCGTTGGCCAGACGCCGGAAAATCTGGTCGTTGAAGGTGTGCCCCCCTTCCCGCCGCTGCTCAAGGCGGACGTGGGGCGCTATCTCGAATTCCGCGCGGCCAGCCTGCAAAGCTGGCATCCGGTGAAACGCGAATTGGTCATCACGACGCGCTTTGCGGACACGGCCCAGTTGCACCTCGTGCAGCGGCCCGGCGGCGCGCGGCGGCAGCTCACGTTCGGCGCGGAACCGGTGGCCGGCGCGTCGTTTCGCCCGCAAACCGGCGCGTTCCTCGTCTTCGCGCAAGACGCTGGCGGCGGCGAGTTTTACCAGCTTCACCGCTACGATCTGAGCGACGGCAAGACGACGCTGTTGACGGATGGAAAATCGCGTAACTCCGCCCCGCGCTGGTCGAAAAGCGGCCAGTGGTTTGCCTACACCTCCACGCGCCGCACCGGCAAAGACAACGATATTTACGTGATGAACCCCGCCGATCCGTCGGGCAACCGACTCCTTTGCGAATTGAACGGCGGCGGCTGGGCGGTGAGTGATTGGTCGCCAGACGACTCGACGATCCTCGTGGCCGAGCACCTCTCGATCAACGAAAGCTACCTTTACCTCGCCAACGTGAAGACAGGCACGAAAGCGTTGCTCACCCCCAAAGGCGGCGCGGAAAAGGTGGCGTACTCCGATGCGCGTTTTTCGCGGGATGGCCAGGCGGTTTATTTCACCACGGACAAAGGCGCGGAATTTCATCGCCTGGCGCGCCTGGAACTGGCCACCAAAAAGGAAACTGTCCTCACGCCACACATCCATTGGGACGTGGATAGCCTTGAAATTTCGCCCGATGGCACGCTCCTTGCCTTCGTCACGAACGAGGACGGCGTCGGCGTGCTCCACTTGCTGGACACGCGCAGCGGCCAGGAAGTCCCCGCGCCGCGGCTGCCGCTCGGCACGGTGTCCAATCTGCAGTGGCACGAGCACGGACGTGATCTCGCGTTCAACCTCACCTCCGCCAAATCACCGAACGATGTGTACTCCGCCGACGTGAAAACCGGCCGAGTCGAACGCTGGACGGAAAGCGAAACGGGTGGGTTGAACCCGGACAATTTCGTCGAGCCAGAGCTGGTGAGAGTCAAGGGTTTTGACGGCCTCGCCCTCTCCGGTTTTCTCTACCGGCCGGATCCGAAAAAGTTTCCTGGCCGCCGACCGGTCATCATCAACATTCACGGCGGGCCAGAAGCACAGGCGCGGCCCATCTTCCAGGCGCGGAATAATTTTTACCTGAGCGAGTTGGGTGTTGCCATTCTCTATCCGAACGTCCGCGGCTCGGCAGGCTACGGGAAAACGTTTCTTACGCTCGACGACGGGTTCAAGCGCGAGGACTCGGTGAAGGACATCGGGGCGTTCATCGACTGGATTCAGCGCGATGTGGGCCTCGACCTCACGCGCGTCGCCGTCATGGGCGGCAGCTACGGCGGCTACATGACGCTGGCTTCGATGACGCATTTCAACGACCGGTTGCGCTGCGGCGTCGATGTGGTGGGCATCTCGAACTTCGTGACGTTTCTGGAACGGACCGAGGCGTATCGTCGCGACCTGCGGCGCGCGGAATATGGCGACGAGCGCGTGACCGAGATGCGGGAGTTCATGCAGCGCACCGCGCCGCTCAACAACGTGAAGAAGATTACCAAGCCGATGTTCGTCGTGCAGGGGAAGAACGACCCGCGCGTGCCCGTGACGGAAGCCGAACAGATGGTGAAGGCCCTCCGGGCCAATGGCGGCACCGCGTGGTATCTCATGGCCAAGGACGAAGGCCACGGCTTCGCGAAGAAACGGAACGCGGACTTTCAATTTCTGTCCACAATCCTGTTCTTCCAAGAAAACCTGGTGAAGTAAGCGTCCTACTTGCCCAACGCCTTGGCCACGGCCGCTTCGAGCGCCGGTCCGCGCAAGTCTTTGCCGATGATCTTGCCTTCGCCGTTGAGCAGGAACGTCGCGGGAATGCTGGTGATGCCGTATTTTTGCGCCAGTTTGTTCTGCCAGCCTTTGCCGTCAAAATATTGCTGCCAAGGCATGTTTTTTTCCTTGGTGAACGCGGTGAGTTTGCCTTCCTCCTGATCGAGGCTGATTCCGACGATTTCGAATCCCTTGCCGTGATGCTTTTTGTAGGTCTCGAGCACGTTGGGCAGTTCGCC
>JAYUBJ010000210.1:0-6887 GCA_043740915.1 Verrucomicrobiota bacterium | reverse complement strand
TCCGCCCGGAAAAACTTTTACGAGCTGCTCGAGTTGGTAGACTCCGGCTTAGGTTGACGCGTATGCGCCCGGGCGGGACCAGCCTCAGTACGTCGAATACGCCGGACGCATCGGGTTATTTCCGCTGGCTCGACTGGCCACGTTGCTGCGGCTGATCCCGCGCGGCGCGGGACACAGCCGCGGTCCGGCGGCAGCGCACGGAGGCGCCCGGTTTCGTCATTGTGAATAAGCATGTGAATAACTCCGGCTTGACTATGGAGTCGGCCCCTCTAGCCTGCGCCACGATATGCCGGAAGCCTCGATTCCGTTCTTGAGTGTCAGATTCTGCCGGCTGGTGGTTTTTTCCGCGTGCCTCACGCTCCTCGTCGTCCCGGCCTCCGCCCTGCCTCTGCGCGAATCGCTCGGCATGTTCGAGTCGGGCGCGACCCTTCCCCAACGCTGCGCCGCCGACAAGATGCGCGGCTCGCATGGCGAGGTCAGTCGCTTTCAGATCATGCCCGGTGTCTGGCGGCAATACTCGCCGTCCCGGGATTACGACAATCCCGAAGTCGCCTGGGACGTGGCGCAACGCGTGTTGCAGGATCGCACCCGCTGGTTTCGCGCCGCCAACCGCCGCGATCCGGATGCCTTGGAGCTCTATCTCATGTGGAACAAGCCGGGTCATTTCGAAGCCGCCGGCTTCGATGTCAAACGGGTGAAATCCCTCTTCAAACAGCGCGCCCAACGATTCGCCAACCTGCGCGCGCGATCTTGACAGCCGAAACCAAAGAAGCCGGCACCCTGTAGCCGCAACCTTCAGTTGCGCGGGTCGGCGAACTACCACGGCATGTTTGGACGGGGGGCGGAATCGCTCGTCGTTGCTCGGTTTACAGGTGAAAATCAACCAATAAAGACGGGCTAATCAAGCATAATCCGCCACACTCGTCGCCGAGGCTGTGTGCGAGCATCGTTTTCCCGCAACGGCGCACCCCGCTCGACCAGACAATCGAGATCCCGCGCCAGGCCTCCGCCATCCGTTTCAGCCAAAAGGAACGTTGAATCATGGTGATAGTGATATTCGAGGTGCAGCACTGGCTGGAGGCTGAGGCGGAATTGCTCGCGGAATGCAACCTCATGCGTGGGGTGAGCACCCCATAGCAAAGCCGCCTCCCACAGGCATAATCTAAGGACATTGAATTTGCTTTCGACGAAAATTGTCTTGGACCGTGCAGAAAATGGCCAGCGTTTGGCAATAACGGTGGAGCAGTTCGAGCAGGCAAAGCGTACAAAGCAACACAGCCAGCTTTGGTAGCTGGACAGGTAACAACAAAAACAAAAGGCAAAAAAATGAGAACCGTGAACAAGAAAAACCTACTGGGTGCAGGCCTGGCAATCGCGATGGCACTGGTGGCTTCACAGCCGACAACTGGCAGAGCCGACGACCAGGCGAAGCCGACGAAGCCGACGAAGCCGATGAAGGAGATGAAAGGCAGCGAACACCTGATGATGCTCTCAGGTGTCGGCACGAAGCAGGAAGTGGATGCGCTCAAAACCGATGACACCATCGCGATGGTATGTGCCAAGTGCAAGACCGTCTGGACCACCCGCATCAAAGAAGGGGTGCATGGCAGCCAAATCCTGAACGAGCACGGCCAGCCCACCGAACTGATCGGCACTCATGGGTGCAAGGGCTGTAATTCCATCATCACCGTCACTGGCCATGCCAGAGGCGACATCACTGAGCTTAGGCACAGTTGCAAGGCGTGCGGTGACGAATCCGCTTTTTGCTGCGCTACCAAACCGGGCAGTGGCGCAACCAAAGGCATGAAGAAGAAAGAAACTGAGTAATCCAATGCGCGCTTTCCCAGCGGGGCGGCAGAGGGCGGTCTCAGTCCACCCGGCCGCCCCGACGTGGGGCGATGACCAAGGAATTGAACATGCGATTTCGCGGCAACCAAAGACCACACTGGCCTCCGCATTGTGGCAGCAGGATGTATCGTGCCTTGGCCGGCTCATTTATTCAATGGCAGCCCGATGCCACACCGATGATTGCCGCAAGCGACGGAGGTAGTTGAGGGGGGCTTCAAACTGCTGCCGAGCAGTTTACAAGTATCGGTTCGGAGTAGCGGTCATTGGATGGATGGTCCGGCAGCCACGGAATCAATTCCCACGCCCGACGGGGAATTCAGTTCGGAGTTCACGGTCAGAAAACCTCGATGAACCCATTGTGAAGCGAAACAGTCAGCTCCTTGCCCGCCAAGGTTTCGCGGTTGCATCTTTGACCCTGGCGTTCCTTTTGGCGGGATGCGTTGGTGTGCCCACGCCGGAGGAAAAGCGCGCACGACGAGACCAGCAGGCGATTGAGCACGTGTATCGGCCAGGCGGGATCCACCCGGCATTACCCAAGCTGGGAACGAACTCGCCGCTGGGTGATTTTCTGCTCTTTGCCATGCTTAATCAGCCCCAGGTTGAAGCGGCTTACTTCGATTGGGCGGCGTCCGTCGAGCGCATCACGCAAATGCGTTCGCGGCCCGATCCGCGTCTCACCTTCAGCACGGATATTGCCAACGTGTTGATGGGTTTCATGCCCGGGTTAATGGTGGACATTCCCGGTCCGGGAAAACTTCGGGCCGGGGCTGGGGTTGCCTCGGCGGAAAGCACCGTGAAATATTTTGGATTCGAGAAGGCGGCGCTGCAAGCCGCCTTCAATTTGAAGAAGGCTTATTATCAACTGTTCTTTCTCGACGCGAAAATTGAGGTGAATCGCCGCACGCTCGCGCTCCTTTCGGATTTGGAACGGCTCGCCCGTTCGCAAAACGAAGTGGGCAAAGCAACGCTACAGGACGTGTTGCGGGCGCAGATCGAACAAGACCGGCTCGGGACCGAGATTGAAAATTTGCAAGACTCGCGCCATACGCTCAGCGCGCAATTCAAAGCCGCGCTTGGCCTGCAGGCCGGGGATGCGCCGCCGCCCCTGCCGGCCAAATTTGAGACCACCTCCCTGGATCTGAGCGCGGAAAATATGGTCTCCATCGCGCTCGACCGAAGCCCGCGCTTGAAAGCGATGGCGGCGGAAGTGCGTCAAGCCGAGGCGGCAATTGCTTTGGCGAGAAAGGCCCGCGTTCCCGATTTTAGCGTTGGAATTGACGTTAATCCGTTTGCCTCCCCAACCGTCTTCACACCGCAGGCGGGGATCACGCTGCCGATCTGGCGCGACAAAATTGCCGCGCAAATTGCCGAAGCCCAGGCGAATAAACGCGCGGTGGAAGCGCGGTTTTCCGCGGAACAAATCATGCTCGCGGTCGATTTCGCCGAAAAGTCGTTCATGTATCGGGAGAACACGCGCACCCTTTCACTCTTGCGGGAGCGATTATTGCCCAAGGCGCGCCAATCCATCGAGATCGCCCGCGCCGCCTACCTTTCCGGTCAACTGGATTTCCTGAACCTCATTGACGCCGAACGCACCCTGTTGGGCTTCCAACTCGGCGAAGTCGAAGCGGGCACCCAACGTGAACTGGTGCTGGCCGAACTGTCGTTGCTTATTATCGGTGAATCCCCCGCGAACGCGCCCATCCTGGGCACCGCGCCCCGGCCCAATCGCGGGGATCATCGCTAGACCCCCATGAACTCCAAAACCACCAAAATCATCGGACTCATTGCCCTCCTCGTGCTGGCGGCCGGCGCAGTTGTATGCTTTGTTGGCGGGCGGCCCGGCGCCGGGGAACCTGCCGGCCATGAGGAGCCGCTTTACACCTGCGGAATGCATCCCCAGATCATCAGCAACCAACCGGGAAACTGCCCGATCTGTGGGATGAAACTGACGCCGATCCGCCGACAATCCGGTGCCAACGCGACCTCGACCACGAAGGCAGCCGGCTCGGCCAGTGCCGGGCGCAAAATCAAGTTTTACAAATCCACCATGAATCCGGGTGAAATCAGCCAGCAGCCGGGCAAGGACACCATGGGCATGGACCTGGTCCCGGTCTTTGAAGCCGCTGCGGGTGGTGATTCCGCCACCATTTCCATTGATCCGGTGACGGTGCAAAACATGGGATTTCGCAGTGCGATTGTCGCCCGGGGGCCGGTGCGTCGCACCATTCGCACCGTCGGGGTCATCGACTTTGATGAAACCAGCCTGGCGGACGTCACCACCAAATTCAAAGGTTGGATTGAGAAGTTGTACGTTGATTCCACCGGTAAACAGGTGCATCGGGGTGAGCCACTTTTCGAGATTTATTCACCCGACCTTTACAGTGCGCAAACGGAATATGTGCTCGTGTTGGGCCAAAGTTCCGGGGCGGACTCGCTGAAATCCAGTGCCCTCAACAAGCTGAAGTTTTTTGACGTGCCCGCGGACGAGATTGCCGAATTGGAAAAATCCCGTCAGGTGAAGAAAACCCTGCGCATCAACGCGCCGCGGGATGGTGTTGTGGTCGAGAAGATGGCCATCGAAGGCCAATTCGTGGATGCCGGCATGAAGCTGTACCGGCTGGCGGACCTGTCCCTGGTTTGGGTGCTGTGTCAAGTTTACGAAAACGATCTTGGCTTGATCAAGCTCGGCCAGGAGGCCGGGATGACCCTGACCTATTTGCCGGATCGAAAGTTTCGCGGGCGCGTCACCTATGTTTACCCCACCGTGGATGAAAAGACCCGCACGGCGAAGGTCCGGATGGAGTTTCACAATCCCGGCTATTTTCTTAAGCCGGGAATGTTCGCCACGGTTGAACTGCACGCCGAAATCGCAGCCGATGTGCTGCTGGTTCCCGACCTGGCGGTGCTGCGCAGCGGCGAAAAGAACACCGTGTTTGTGGCCTTGGCGGGCGGAAAATTTGATCCGCGAACGATTGTCCTTGGCCCGCGCTCGGAAAACAATTTCTACCAGGTGTTGAGCGGCTTGAATGAGGGGGAACGCGTGGTGACCTCCGGGCAGTTCATGCTCGATTCTGAAAGTCAGCTTCGCGAAGCGATTCAGAAGATGCTCGAGCCGGACACCCAGGCAAACCCGGAACGGGCAGGAGTCGCGGCGACAAACGCTTCCGGTGCCGGATACAGCGGCCACGGCAAAACTGATAATGCGGTGGACGTCGCCTATATCTGCCCCATGCCGGAACACCTCGCGATCCAGTACACGCATGACGGCAAGTGTGCTCTTTGCGGGATGGCCCTGGTTCCGGTTTCGCGCCAATTGCTGTCCCGACTGCAACCGGGAGGGAAGCTGGAGTATTACACCTGCCCGATGCCGCAACATGCGGACGTGAAGTTACCCAAGCCCGGCAAATGCCCACGGTGCGGAATGACGCTGATTCCGATCATGAGTGCGCCTCCACCCATCCGAATTGATCCAGAACACGCGAAGCAAACCGGAGAGACTCACCCGCACACGCCCTGATTCAACCTATGCTCGAGGGCGTCATCAATTTTTCGCTGAAGAACAAGTTCATTGTTCTGCTCGGTGCCACGGTGCTTGTGATTGGAGGTTTGTTCGCCCTGCGCAACATCCCCCTGGACGCGATCCCCGACCTCTCGGACGTGCAGGTCATCGTCTACACCGAGTGGCCGGGCCAGGCCCCCCAAATTGTCCAGGACCAGGCCACCTATCCGATCACCACGAGAATGCTCTCCGTCCCCAAGGCGAAGGTGGTTCGCGGCTATTCGTTTTATGGTTTCTCCTTTGTTTACGTGATTTTCGAGGATGGCACGGATCCTTACTGGGCGCGGAGCCGGGTGCTGGAATACCTCAACGCTCTGGGCGGGCAATTGCCCAAGGGGGTCACCCCAACCCTCGGTCCGGACGCAACCGGCGTTGGCTGGGCCTTCATGTATTCCCTCACTTCGACCAATCGCAGCCTCGCCGAGCTTCGTTCGATGCAGGATTGGTATTTGAAGTACCAACTGACCTCCGTCGAAGGCGTCGCCGAAGTCGCCAGCCTCGGCGGATTCGTCAAGCAATACCAGGTGACGGTTGATCCGACAAAACTGCGCGCCTACAAAATGCCGATCTCCGAGGTGATGCTGGCCATCCAGCGGAGCAATGGCGAGGTCGGAGGCCGTTCCATCGAACTGGCCGAGAAGGAATTCATTCTGCGGGTGCGCGGGTATATCCAGGGGCTCGACGATTTGAAGAAAATTGCCGTGGGTGTGGGGGACAGGGGAGTGCCGATTTTGCTGGGCGAGATCGCCAACATTCAGCTCGGCCCCGACATGCGCCGTGGAATAGCGGAACTCAACGGCGAGGGCGAAACTGTCGGCGGCATCGTGGTGGTCCGTTACGGAGCCAACGCCCGGCAGGTCATTCTGGAGGTGAAGCAGCGGCTGGATGAAGCGATGAAAGGGCTGCCGACGGATGTGCATTACACGGTGGCTTATGACCGGAGCTCACTAATTCAGCGGGCAGTCAAGACGCTGGAGGAAAAGCTGGTCGAGGAAAGCATCGTGGTCGCGCTGGTGTGCATTGCGTTTCTGCTTCATTTCCGGAGCGCACTGGTGGCCATCCTGATCCTTCCCGTCGCCGTCTTGAGCTCCTTCTTGATCATGTATGGCCAGGGCATCAGTTCCAATATCATGTCCCTGGGCGGTATCGCCATTGCCATCGGCGCGATGGTGGACGCCGTCATCATCATGATCGAAAACGCCCATAAACACCTGGAGCGTGACGGCGGCAAAAAGGAGCATTGGGAGATCATCCGCGATGCTTCGATCGAAGTCGGGCCGACGCTGTTTTACTCGTTGTTGGTCATCACCGTTTCCTTCATTCCGGTGTTTACTCTCCAGGCGCAGGAAGGCCGGCTGTTCAAGCCGCTGGCCTTTACCAAGACCTACTCGATGGGTGCGGCGGCGTTGCTCTCCATCACCCTCGCGCCGATCCTCATGGGATTCTTGATCCGCGGAAAGCTGATTCCCGAGGAGAA
>JAYUBJ010000209.1:0-2051 GCA_043740915.1 Verrucomicrobiota bacterium | reverse complement strand
GCGGGGGCCATGGGTTTCAGAAAAGCCACTTCAAACCGCAGCGGGGTCGGCCCGGTCAGCGGCAAAAAAGCGCTGCCGGGGTGGGCTCCCGGCGCGGTCAGCACGCTGACCATGAGCCAGGCGGCCGCCCATTGACCGGTCGTTGAAATGTTTGCGTTCATGTCGTTGCCTTCCGTCCGTTCAGCCGGACAAATCCAGGCCGGGTCGCCGTCGGAACACGGACTACCTTGTCTGTGACATCGGCGCGGCGGGCGGCGGCTTGAGGCGAATTTATTATCACCTGCTAAAGTTTCCCCGGCTCGCACCGATGAACACCTAAATGAATTTTCATTGAATTAGTTTTTATGACCCAGGTTTTGACGCCCAGCACACCCGCCCGGCTGAGTTTGGAAAAAATCGAGGCACAACTCGCGCGCTGTCCCTCCCTACCCTCGCTCAACAGCATCAATCAGGCGTTGCAGGAGCTGCTCTCCGTGGAACAGCGGTATTCCGCGCAGATTTCCGAGGTCATCCGGCGCGATCCCAGCCTCACGGCGCGCCTGCTCCGCTTGGTCAACTCGGTCTATTACGGCCTGAGCAGTCCCGTCAACAGCGTCGAGGAAGCCGTGTTTTATCTTGGGATGCGGCAAATCCGCCAACTCACGATGGTGACGCCGATCATCGAGGATTTTCAAAAGCTCACGGCCCAGTGCGCGTTTCCCTGGCGCGAATTCTGGCAGCACTCCATCGGCTGCGCCATTCTCACGCGGGAAGTGGCGACCACCATCTCCACGGCCACGGATGAATCCGACTACGTTGCCGGGCTCGTGCATGACGTGGGCAAGATCGTCATGGCCTGGTCGTTCCCCAATCACTTTGCCGAGATTCATCGTCAGGCGCTGGAAGGCGCGCGCGACCTTTGCGAGATTGAAAATGAAATCCTCGGCGTGGACCACGCGGAACTCGGCGCGCTCTACTTCGAGCGGCACCGGCTCCCGGAAATCATGATCCATTCAGCGCGGTTCCACCACCAACCCGAGCAGGCCGGCCCATTCGCGCCGCTCGTGGCCGCAGTGCAGATCGCCGATCTTTTATTGCGCCGGGAAAACATCGGTTGCAGCGGAAATTATCTGCCCGTGACGAGCGACCAATGTCTCGCGGCCACCGGCTGGCGCATCCTGCTGCCCGGTGCCCACGACGTGGAGCAGGCCATCGCCAAAGCCTCGCTGCACCGCAGCCTGGAACGGTTGCCGCATGTGTTGGAGGGTTTGGTTTGAACCGCGCCGACACCACCTCGCAATCGGGCACGACCGCCTTTTTTGCCGACGCGACCAACGCGCAGCACGGGGCCTGCACCATTGCGGGCGCCGCCACCCTGGAAAGCATTTTCCGCGCGGCACCGGTCGGGATCTGTGTCATCACCAATGGCGTGTTTACCCACGTCAATTCCCGCTGGTGCGAAATGTCCGGCCACACGCGGAGCGAGTTGATCGGCCAGCCGGAGGATCTTTTGTTTGCGTGCTCGGCGGAACTCCACCGCGCCCGGAGCGTGCCGCTGGATGCGTTGCCCGCACAAGGCTCGCACGCCGCGGAAACCCGCTGGCAGCGCAAGGACGGCAAATGGCTCGATGTGCTGCTGGGCTTCAGCCGCATCAATCTTTCCGGCGCGGCGGCCGGCGTCACCATCACCGCGCTCGACATCACCGCCTCGCGCCAGGCGGAGCGCGAGCTGCGCTGGCGCAACCGGCAGTTGACCGCACTCCAAAAAATTTCCGAGGTGACCCTGTCCGGCGAAAACGAGCAGCACATCTTCAATGCCATCGCCCGCGAGGCCGCCGAAATCACCGGCTTTCCCATCGTGGCCATTGAGCTGTGTGATTTTGAAAAATCCGTGATGGTGTTTCGCGGCGTGCATGGCATGGACTTCGAGGGCCTGCCGGTGCCGTTTGAAGTGCCGATGGATGTCACCCTGTCCGGTGAAGTCGCGCGCACCGGCAAGGTGCTGGTGGAAACGGACGCCGCCAATCGCCGCGAAAATGCCGCGCCGATTTTGCGCCGGCTGAACGTCCAGA
>JAYUBJ010000208.1:0-2051 GCA_043740915.1 Verrucomicrobiota bacterium | reverse complement strand
CCCGGCGTGCCCGACATTTTTCTCCGCGTTGACCAGTTTGGTCATCAGCCCGGGCTCGAAGTACGGAGCGAGATTCCTGAATTCTTCCCGGCCCCTCCAGGTTTGAAATTGCTGAAACAGGTTCGAGGCAAAATCGACAAAAAGAACCACTGAAAAATTGGGATCGCGCTTGGTCAACTCCCGCACTTGCTGCCTCACCGACACCTGCCGTCGCACCCCGGCGCCCTGACCGGGGCTGGAGGAAATGATCTCTTCACTGGGGGAACGTCCGGCGTTGATGAAAATAAGGAAAGCAATAATCGCGATCAAGGGCAACGCGATGTGCGGATAGTCGAAGATGAATTGAAGGAGATAAAAGATGGCCTGCAAGAGAGCAAGGATGTCCCCCGCATCCGAACCACCGCTGCTACCGCCGGAACTGAATGAACTGCCGCCCCCGGGCCGCGCCCAAACCTCGGGTGCCGTCCACAGGAGCAACACCAACCACGAAAGCATGGCCAGCCCTTGGGATTGTCTTACTCGACCCATGGTTCATCAGCCAATTCGTTTTCGTCGTCGGCCGGGCGGACGATGTATTTTGCAAAAGAGTCCGCGCTCTGGCGGACGGCCACGATCACCGCCTCCGCCGGTTGTTTCGCGGTGAAGGCTCTGGTAAACCTCGCCCGCACGGCTTCCCACTCGGCGGCAGGCATGTTTTTGGCGGCAGTTTCATCCGCGATGATCGCCACTTCACGTTCGAAAACGGAAACGACCACCAGCACGCCGGTGCGGTTCCGGGTTTTGTAAACGCCGGCCCGCTGGAACAGGGCCCGGGCATGTTGATCCACCCGATGATGAAGATAATTTCTGCCCACCAACCTCCGCTTCAAGGAGTCCCAGGCAAACAGGATCAGAAAGCCCAGTCCGAAGGCGAACAGGGTTTCAAAGTAGATTTTCACATACCAGATTTCCTGGGGAACAAACATCAGCACCGTGAGCAGGGTGAGGGCAGCCAGCGATCCAACCAGAAGGTGGGCCGAATAATACCGGTCCACCCGCGGAGTCAAGGCGACCACCAGTTCGGCGCCGCTGCGGGCCTCCAGTTCATGAACCGCCTGGCGCAATTCATTCCTGAATTTGTCGTCAAAATAGTTCAAGGAGTGAGAATTTGATTTTTGACGCGCGCTGCGCAGTTCCAGGGGAATTGCCTTTGCGTCGGGTTCATCTTTCCGCGACTTTGCGCTTATGCAAACCGGCGTCAAGCCCGCTTGCGCCCCCCCAGTGTCGCAATCTCCAACTTGTGGAGAACGGTGGAAGCGGCAGACAAATTGCGGAGCGAATAAGCGACTGTGTGTGGCGATCACTCCGCGCGAGTGTTCTTCAGCTCATAATGGCGAACCCTGTCGAAGTCGCCAGCTCCATCAACATCGGTACGCGAGGCCGCAACTCTGCTTCCTCGAACGAGTGTGAGCGCCAGACTACGGCGTTGCCAGTCAGGCATGGTGTCCGGCACAGTCACGCGGATGAGTTTCACTGAGTTGACAGACGCGTTCTTCATGCAGTCCGCCGGTTGGCAGGCGGTCAAGCAGGCCCGCTCCCTCCTGGCGGGTGGCCAGGTCATTTCCTCGAACTGGTCACCACCGCTGCTCAAGGGCGTCGTGCAGGAAGGCTCCACGTCGTATCGCGCCGGCCTCGTCATCCAGGGGCCGGACGACATGGAAAACCTCTGCACCTGCCGCGCCGCGCGCGAGGCGGGCATCATTTGCGCTCATTCGGTCGCGGTTGGATTACATCATTTGCAACGCGAGAAACCGGCGGCGCGCGGGAGTGACACGGCGACGCCCCTGCCGGCACGTGCAGGTGCGACTCGAAACGCACGCGAGCCCGAGCCGCAGCCGGGGCCGAAGCTGAAGCGCGCGGCCAACGGCCAGTGCTTGGAAATCTCCGTCATCCTGCCACCGACGTTCGCGGCGGGCATCCAGCGCGGGAAAATCATGGCCACCTTCGAGGGAAAGTGGGCCCAAGGCCGCGTGCCCTTGAGCGCGCTGCCGATGAACCAGCCCTTCGCCCTC
>JAYUBJ010000207.1:0-6920 GCA_043740915.1 Verrucomicrobiota bacterium | reverse complement strand
TGGTTCGCGGCATTGGGCATCTTCGCCATCCTCGTTATTCTGGCCATGGCACTGGTCTTTTGGATCTTCTTTTGTTATTGTTGCAAGCGCCTTTGCGTGAAGGCCGGCCATGAGCCCGGTGCGTTGATCTGGATTCCCATTCTCAACCTGGTGCCGCTGCTGACGGTGGCCAAGTTGCCCATCTGGTTCATCATTCTGTTCTTGATCCCTCCGGTCGCATTTTTCCTGAACATCTTCATGTGGTGGAAAATCTGCGAGGCGAGAGGCAAAACCGGCGCCTTGGCCTTGCTTTGGCTCCTCCCTCCGCTGAGCCTCATCGTGCCGTTGTATCTGGCGTTCTCGGAATAACCACTCTACTACTACTCCGGCTTGCCGGACTGCTCCCTGCCCAACGCCTGTTGCTGGTAGGATTCCACCAATTCGCGAATGCGCTCCGCGTCCCCTTTGGTATGGCCGTGGCTGGTCAGCGGATCCGTCCCGCCGGTGGACTCAATCACAATATCCGACCAGATCAGCCCCGTCTTGATATGCACCGACGCGACCTTTTGAATGATAATGCTGATCTCGTCGCGACTGAACCAGGAACGCTTTCGCCGGATGACCGACTTGTCGGTGACTTCGATGACGGTCGGGAACAAAACATTTCCCCGGGTCCAGCGGCTGGCTTGAAAGGATTCGGAAGGCATGGCGCATCCTTTTGGAGACGCGCACTTCTGGCAAGCTCAAATCTGATTTGAATCCAACATCCAACCCGGCGCAATTTCCGCAGTGAGCGCCGTGGCGGGCACGCCTTTGAGGAACTTGCGCTCGGCGAGGATGCCGATCATGGCGGCGTTGTCGGTACACAGCGATTTCTCCGCCAGCCGCAGCCAGAGACCCTCGCGCCCGCACGCGGCCGCGAGTTCCGCCCGCAGACCGCGATTGCAAGTGACGCCACCCGACGCCGTGACCCCGCCCGCGCCAAGGCGTTTCGCCGCGCGGATGGTTTTGACGACGAGCACCTCGACGATCGCGGCTTGCACGCTGGCGCACAGGTCGCGGAGCTTTTGCGGATCATCCGGCAGGGTGGGATGCTTCTGCAGAAAATAGCGCACCGCCGTTTTCAGTCCGGAAAAACTGAAGTCATCGGTGGCATCCCGCAACAATGGCCGTGGAAAATCATGCGCCGCCGGATTCCCCAGCTCCGCCAGTCGATCCACTTCCGGCCCGCCGGGATAGGGCAGGCCGATGAGTTTGCCCACCTTGTCGAAACATTCCCCGGCGGCGTCATCCAGCGTGGAACCGAGCACGGTATGCGCCAACTCGGCCTGGACCTGCACCAACATCGTGTGCCCACCGCTGACGATGAGCGAGACATTTGGTTGAAACGCGCCGAAGTCGGCGGCCGGCGGATCGCCGGTGATCCAAGGTGAATACAAGTGCGCCTCGTGATGATGAATTCCCAGAAACGGCTTGCGCAAAGCGAACGCCAGCGCCTGCCCCGCTTGGAAACCGACCAGCAATGCGTTCGGCAAACCCGGCCCTTGCGTGGCGGCGACCGCCTCGAGTTGGGCGGTCTCGATTCCGGCGGCGCTCAAAGCGGCACGGGCGACGGGCAGAAAATTTCGGAGATGCTCGCGGGTGGCCAGTTCCGGCACCACCCCGCCGTATTCAGCGTGAAGTTTGATCTGCGAAGAAACAATATGGGCCAGCACCCGCCCCGCTTGAATCACCGCCACGCTGGTTTCATCGCACGAAGTCTCAACGGCGAGCAGCGTCATATAAATCTGCCGGGCGATGGCGGCTCAACCGGTCCGGCAACCGCGGGGCCGCCGGTCATTGCTTCGTCGCCAATTTGCTTTCGGGCTTGATCCGGTTGGTGAAGAGCGAAATGCCTTTGAGCAAATCCACGGCGCGATCGTACTGCACATCGCGCACATTCCTGATGCGTTCGCGTTCCTTGTCATCCAAAGCCTCCCCACCGCCGGCGGACCGCTTCGCGGCCACGCTCCGTTCATCCTCCTCGGTCATGGCCACCATCACGTCCGGCGTGATGCCCTTCTCGTGAATCACCTTGTGGCTGGGGGTGTAGTACTTGGCGGTGGTCAAACGCAAGGCGCCGCCACCATCAAGCGGCAGGATGCTTTGCACCGAGCCTTTGCCGAAGGTTTGTTCACCCAGCACAATCGCCCGCTTCGAATCCTGCAGGCAGCCGGCTACAATCTCGGAGGCGCTGGCGCTGCCGCCATTGACCAGAATCACGAGAGGATAATTCGGATGGGAAGTGCGGCCCGTGGCGCGGTAGATTTCCTTTTTCTGCGGTGAACGCCCTTCGGTGGTGACCACCAAGTCGTTTTTCTGGAGAAATTTTTCGCAAACCTTCACCGCTTGATCCAGCAAACCACCCGGATTGCCGCGCAGATCAAGAACCAGCGATTGCAGGTTCTGAGCTTCCAGTTTTTTCAAGGCCTCCTCGAGCTCGGCGCTGGTTTGCTCGCCGAACTGCAGCAGACGCACGTAACCAACGCCATTTTCGCCGACCGTGAATTCACGCTTTCCGTTCAGGTCCTTGGCGGAATAAACGGCGATCTTGGCCCGCGTCAGCGTGATGTCCCGGATCTGCTCGTTGGCGGGCCGCAGAATGGTGATGGTGACCTCCGTCCCCGGTTCGCCGCGCAGCTTTTTCACCGCGTCATCCAGGCTGAACTTCTCCGTGCTCTTGCCGTCGATCTTGATGATGCGGTCGCCGGTCAAAATGCCGGCCCGAAAGCTGGGTGTGTCTTCCATCGGGGCCACGACCGTCAGGAAATTGTCCTTCTGGACCACCACAATGCCAACCCCCCCAAACACCCCTTCGGTGTCTTTTCGCATCTCGTCAAATTTCCGCGGCTCCATGTATTCGCTGTGCGGGTCGAGGGTGCTGATCATCCCCCGCAAAGCGCCGCGCATCAAATCCTGGTAGGAAACCTTGTCCGCGTCCACGTAGTCCGAGCGGATGATCTCCATGACCTTCGCCAGCAGGGCATAGTTGGCGTAAGGATCGTTTTTGTCGTCCGCGGCGGCGGAACGCAGATAGATTTGCAGGCCGACGCCGAGGTTCGCCGCCAGCACCACCAGCAACAGCCCGTAGAGTATGCGTTTTTTCATAGCAATCGGAAACCGACTTGGCCGCACACTAAATGCCGGGTGCGCGATTGGCAAGGGCGGGCTTGGAAATATTGCGGACGCGGGTTCATGGGACCGCGTTCGCTTCAGCGTGCGCGCAGGAGCAACTCGAGGTACGGCAAATCTGCCGGCCGCGTGACCTTGGGATTCGCATCGAGACTCTCGACGAGTTTCACCGCCTGACCGATCAACTCGCAGGCCGCCGTGTCATCGGTTACCACCAGATTCTTTTCGCGCACCACCGACAGCGCGTGGCGGATCACCTCCACGCGGAAGGTCTGCGGGGTTTGCACGGCCCAGAGCCGCGAGCGGTCCACGTTGCGGACAATGAGCGTGCCACCGTCGGATTCCTTGATCGTGTCGGTGACGCGCTGGGCCGCCACGGCCGCCCCCATCTCGCGGGCCGCCTGGATCGTTGCGAGGATCAGCGCCGCGGAAGTACACGGGCGCGCGCCGTCATGGATCGCGACAATTTCACAGCCGAGGTCGAGCGCCTGCAACCCGTTCCAGACCGAGTCCTGCCGCTCCTTGCCACCGACAACGATGCGAAATGGTTTTTGGAATTGAAACCGTTGCGCCAATTCATGGAAGACGGATTGCATGCCATTGCGAACGACCAGGAGAATTTCGTCGATGCCGGGCGTCCCGTCAAATCGCTGCCACGTGTGCGCGACAACCGGACGGCCAGCGACTTCCAAAAAGAGTTTGTCCACGTTCGGCCCCATGCGGGTGCCCTGGCCGGCGGCGACGATGATGGCGGAGGTCATGTGAGAAAGTTTAGCTCCGAACGGAAGTAGCCGGGCGGGAGAAGCAGCACATATGATGGATTTTTGAAAAGCGGTTGAGCCCGAATTAACGTTGGAGCGGAGCGTTGGTCAAGGATTGAATTGGAAGTCTGACGCATTAGCGCGCATCTCAGTTTCTTGCGGCATAGTGGCACGGGCGTCCCGCCCGTGTGGTTCAGCAAAAGCCCGGGCTTGCGTCCAAACGCAACTCACGGGCGGGACACCCGTACCACCACCAGGGCCCGCTCGCCGATAACCTTTCCGGGCCTGGGTTGTCATCAAGGGCGATGCGCCCTACGGATGATCCGTCGCCGGGTGTTCCTCCGCGTTCCGCCAGTCCAACACCTTCAACTGAACCGTGCGTTTTCCGTTGTATTCATTGATCTGTGGCACGGCGGCCAGGTCGAAGGTACCGGTGGGGAGTTCGCCTTTGCCTGCGTTCCAAAGAACCGCCTCGAGCGTGTTGCGGCCGTCGGTCACAAAGAGTTTCACATGCTGCTGTTCCTTGCCCATGCGCAAGGACGGACGCGATTGGCGCACGCCGCGGATGACTAGTTGCACCGTCGGATTCCCCTGCCCCAACGGTTCAAGCTGGTCCAGTTCGGCCAAACGTTCCGGCGTCAAATCACCCAGCGCAACCTCGGCGTCGAGACGCAAGGGAGGCTGCAATTGCTCCGGCTTCAGCGTGCGCCGCGCGAGCGCGTTCAAGCGAACGCGCAGTTCCTCCAAACGCTCCGGCTGGATCGTCACGCCGGCCGCCATCGCATGCCCGCCGTGGCGCACGAGCAGGTCGCCGCACTCGCGCAGCGCCGCCGCCAGATCAAATCCCTCGATGCTCCGGCCCGAGCCGCGCCATTCGCCGCCCTCGCCGCCGACGATGATCGTGGGCCGGTAAAACTCGCGCACCACGCGCGAGGCAACAATGCCGACGACGCCGATGTGCCAGAGAAGCTGCCCTTCGACAATCACCCAATCCGTGTCCGGATTAAAGCGGGCGCGCACGGCGCCGATGACTTGCCCGGCCATGTGCTTCTCGATCTGCTGCCGCTCGCGGTTGCGCGCGTCCAGGCTCTGGGCGATTCGTTCCGCCTCGGCCGGGTCGCCGGTGAGCACGAGTTGCAGCGCCTCGGCGGCGTTTTCCAAACGTCCGGCGGCGTTGAGGCGGGGTCCAAGTTGAAAACCGACTTCATAAGTACCGACCGGGCTGCCGACTTGCGCCACTTTTTTGAGCGCGACGAGACCAGGGCGGCGCGAGGCGTCCAGCGCTTTCAAACCGGCGCTGGCAAGAATGCGATTCTCGCCGGTCAACGGGACGAGATCCGCAATGGTGCCCAGCGCCACGAGGTCGAGGAATGGGCGCAGGTCAAAATCTTGCGCCCCAGCCAGACCGGTTTCGCGTCCGCGTTTCACCAAGGCATGGGCCAGTTTGAAAGCGAGTCCGGCGGAACAAAGTTCGCGAAAGCCGGGTGCGTCCGACGGGGAGAGTTGCGGATTCACCAGCGCGACGGCGTCCGGCGGCGGCGTGGAAACCTGATGGTGATCCAGGACGATGACCTCGACGCCCTGTTCCTTGAGCCGGGCAATGGTATCCACCGCGGTCGAGCCACAATCGACGGCAAGCAGAAGTTTGACCGGGAATTTCTTGAGGCAATTCTCCACGCCATCGCGGCTCAAGCCGTAGCCTTCGTCCAAGCGGTGCGGCAAATAATGCTCCACGAACCAACCCAACGCACGCAGCACCTGCGTCAGCAACGCCGTGGAGGTCACGCCATCCACGTCATAGTCGCCGAAGATCACGAGCCGCTCGGCGTTCGCCCGGGCGCGGAAGAGGCGCTCCACCGCGGCGGCCATGTTCGGAAGCAGGAAGGGATCCGCCAACTGTTTGAGTTGCGGCTGGAGAAAGCGGCGGATGCCAGCGGGCTCGCGGAAGCCGCGGTTCATCAGGCATTGCGCCAGCAGCGGGGAGAGGTTGAGCTCGTGGCTGAGGAATTCAACCAAGACGGGTTGTGGTGGCGCAAGGGTCCAGCGAAATTTCATGAGCTCCCAAAGACCATCCGCGTGGCGAATTCCCACCCCCTTAAAAAAATCGACCGGATGGCGCCGGCGCAAAAGAGGAAGTAGGCCACCGTCACCAGCGTCATCAAATAGCCGGAGAAGATCGCGCCGCCATCTTCCTCCATCATGCTGACGGCGATTAGAACAATGGCGGGGGCGGGCAACGCGTTAGTGAGTGGAATCGGCAAGGGCAGCGCCAGCCCCAAGGCGAGCAGGATCAAGAGGTCATTCGCGGTGACCCGGCCCGCCGGGGCGTTGCTGGTCAGCACTTCGGTCAGGCGTTCGGATAAGGGCTGATGACTCATGCGAAGAACCGGGGCGCTGTCCCGTTTGGAGCGCCTACTTGGGATTCACTTTCGCGCCAGTTTCGTGGCGGGCGACGAGAATGGAAATGAGCATCGCCGCCACGATGATTCCAGCCACGACGACCAGGGAGAGGCGATTGGAGATTTTGTACCACGGCGCCACCAGCATTTTTCCACCGATAAAGATCAGCACCACGGACAACCCGAACTTGAGGTAACGGAAATAGCCGATGGCCCCCGCGAGCACAAAAAAAAGCGAGCGCAGCCCGAGGATGGCGAACACATTGGAGGTAAAAACAATGAATGGTTTTTGCGTCACCGCGAAAATCGCGGGGATGGAGTCCACCGCAAAGATCAAGTCGGTGGACTCGACCATCACGAGGACGAGAGCCAGAGGCGTGAGCGCCTTCCGTCCGTCCAAGGTGGTCAGAAACCGCTGTCCGTCATAGTTTTTGGAGACCGGAAATAACTTTTGTGCCAGCCGGATGAGCGGGTTGCGGTCGGGATGCACCGTTTCGTCGTGGGAATAGATCATTTTAATGCCCGTCAGGAACAGGAACCCCCCCATGACGTAGAGCATCCAATGGAAATGCGAGATCAATTCCGTACCCAGCCAGATCATGGCGCCACG
>JAYUBJ010000206.1:0-6922 GCA_043740915.1 Verrucomicrobiota bacterium | reverse complement strand
CGTCGAAGCGTGCGGGATGCCCACCCCAAACCCGATGCCGGTGCTCATGGACGTTTCCCGCTTCTTGACCACCGAGGTGATTTGTTCGCGGCACTCCGCCTTGATCTGGCCGCATTGCACCAGGTTGTTAATCAGTTCGTCGATGGCTTCCCAGCGATCGGATCCCTGCATTTCCGGAATAATCTGCTTTTCATTGAGGATATCGCTGAGCTTCATAAGGTCGTTTCGAACTTTCACCATTCGGCCCCAAACCCCGGGGCATTTCAAGTGCGATTTCTGTCAGACTCAATTCCAACCCGGCCGCGACCCCTCAAAGCAGGTGGCCCAGACGCTGGAACAACGCGCCCGTCTCGCGCAGGCAAAGACCAAACGCCCAAAGAATATTCCCTTGTCCCGTCAGCAACGGGATGCCCAACAGGAGAACCCCCGTGTTGCCCAGGAAAATGATCACCGCCGAGAAAAGATATCCCTGTTGCGTGATGTCGGACTGGCGCGCCTTCAGGATGTGCCAGGTCAGCATCACATGAAACGCATACGTCGCTCCCAGCAGCAGGTGGAACCAGACCAGGTAATGAGTCCAACCCCAGAGGAGCTGGCCCGCCACAAAAACCACCACCACCATGAAAGTGTAGAGCGGAAAAAAATAGGGCGCCAGCGCGATGAGAAAATTGTTCTTCGTGATCACCACATGGCCGCCGTTGGCGGTGGCTTTGAATTTCTTGACCCGCCCGCCAAACAGCCAGGTCCAGAGGGCGTGCGTCAGTTCATGTCCAAAAACATAAACCCACATCGGCTTCGGCAGGAGCAGATAAACCACCACCCAGCACGCCGCGCCGGCCAGCGTCGCGACCCAAATCGTGTCCGCCTGCCCGCTGCCGCGCAGCACCGCGAACAAGGCCCTGGCCATCCCCACGCACAGGGGCAGCAGCAAAATCGCGATGACCGACTTCACCCATTTGGGCATGACGCTGAGAATCCGGAATCATCCCGCGGGAAGCCAGAAGTTTTTGCCCCCGTTTCTGCTGGATTCTGCAATTCGGATTCGGGATTCTCAGGCCCATGACGAACGCTGAAGCTTTGGAAATCTTTCGTGCCACCGGCGCGCTGCTCGAAGGCCATTTCATCCTCCGCAGCGGACTGCACAGCCGTCAGTTCTTCCAATGCGCACTGGCATTGCAGCAAATGCCCATCGTCGCACAATTGGGCGCGGCCCTCGTGGAGAAAGTCCGCTCGCTCGGTGCCACCACCGTCATCTCGCCCGCGATGGGCGGACTGGTGATCGGGCAGGAGGTGGCGCGCCAACTGGGTTCGCGCTTCATCTTTGTCGAGAAGGAATCCGGCAAGCTGGTGCTCCGCCGTGGTTTCAAAATCATGCCCGATGAAAAGATTCTCATCGTCGAGGATGTCGTCACCAAGGGCGGGCGCGTGCAGGAAACCCTCGACATCGTTCGCAGCCAGCAGGGCCGGGTGGTAGGGGTGGCGATGGTGGTGGACCGCACGAATGGCACCGTGGAGCTGGGTGTGCCCATGGGCAGCCTCATCAAGCTCAACGTGGAGACGTTCGAGGCGGACAAACTGCCGCCGGACCTGGCGTCAACGCCGGCGGTGAAGCCGGGGAGCTAACCCGGTTAAATTGCGCGACGGCCATTGCGCGTTCGCCCGCGTCTGCTACTCTTCGCCGAGCTATGGCCTTTGATTCCTTCCGCGATTTCATCACCGCCCTCGAACACGCTGGCGAACTGAAACGCATTTCACAACCGGTCGCCACCGAACTCGAAATCACCGAACTCGCCGATCGCGAAATGAAATCCCCGGGGGGTGGCCAAGCCCTGCTCATCGAAAAACCCACGGTCAACGGTCTCGTATCGCCCTTTCCCGTCGCCATCAACACCATGGGCTCGCACAAGCGCATGGCGATGAGTCTGGGCGCGAATTCCGTGGCGGAAGTCGCCGCCGAACTCGGCGCGCTGATGAAGGCCAAGCCGCCCACCGGCTTCAAGGAAGCCATCAAGCTCCTCGGCCTCGCGCTCGATCTGCGCCACGCGAAGCCGAAGCTCGTGCAGAACGGCCCCTGCAAGGAGGTCATTCACAGGTTCGATGCCCCGCCCACCCGCACCGAGCCGTGGCCGGCCGCTCCCGACGTAGGACAGGCGTCGCGCCTGTCTCCATCTTCTGCTGAGAATGAGGTTAGAGACAGGCGCGACGCCGGTCCTACGTTGCTCAACCTGCCGATCCAAAAATGCTGGCCTCTCGACGGGGGACGCTTCATCACACTGCCCTGCGTTGTGACGCGCGACCCCGACACCGGCGAGCGCAATGTCGGCATGTATCGCATCCAGATTTACGACGACCGCACCACCGGCATGCACTGGCAGCTCCAGAAAGTCGGTGCCCGCCACGGCCGTCGCTAGTACGAAACCGGCACGCGCATGCCCGTCGCCATTTTCCTCGGCGGCGATTCGGTGTTCACCTTCGCCGCCACTGCGCCGCTGCCCGACGGTCTAGATGAATTCTTGCTTGCCGGTTATCTCCGCAAAAAATCCGTCGAGCTGGTGACATGCGAGACCAACGATTTGGAGGTTCCGGCAAATTCGGATTTCGTCATCGAAGGCTATGTTGACCCGCGTGAACCGCTCCGCGACGAAGGCCCGTTCGGCGACCATACCGGCTATTACACCCTGCCCGAGCCGTATCCCGTCTTTCACGTCACCGCGATCACGCACCGCAAAGACGCCGTCTATCCGGCCACCATCGTCGGCATCCCGCCCATGGAGGACTTCTACATCGGTGGCGCGTCCGTGAAACTATTCCTGCCCATCTTCAAGATGAACTTCCCCGAGATCGTGGACCTCGCGCTGCCGGCCGAGGGTGTCTTCCACAACCTCGTCTTCGTGAGCATCCGCAAGACCTACCCGATGCAAGCGTACAAAATCATGCACGGCCTGTGGGGCATGGGGCAGATGATGTTCACCAAATACATCATCGTGGTGGACGACGACGTGGACGTGCACAACACCAGCGAAGTCCTCTTCCGCCTCTGCGCCAACACCGACCCGCAACGCGACAGCATCTTCACCAAAGGGCCAGCCGACGTTTTGGACCATGCCACCAGCGAAATGGCCATGGGCAGCAAACTCGGCATTGACGCGACGAAGAAGATCCCGGGTGAAGGCTTCAAACGTCCCTGGCCGCCGCTCATCAAGATGGATGCTGCGGTGAAGGCGAAGGTGGAGAAACTATTCAATCCGTCGCAGCCAACTTAAGGAGGCGGCTAAACTTCCTTGGAAATCGATGTGTAAAGCACACTTGACATGTGGAAAGGATGCTTTACACTGCTTGCATTATGAAAAATAAGCTCATGCACCAAAGCAAATTCATCGCATTATTAACCGTCGCCCTGACCTGGCAGGTTCACACCGCCGTCGCAGAGGCTGTTTCCGACCGCATCACCGTCACCGTCCGGGGACATGGCCCGGACGTGCTGCTTATCCCCGGACTCGCTAGTTCGGGCGCGGTGTGGGACGCCACGGCCAGTCATTTGGAAAAGCATTTCCGCCTGCACATCATCCAAGTAGCGGGTTTTGCCGGTGCGCCGCCGCAGGCAAACGCGCAAGGTCCGGTGTTGCAGCCGACGGTGGATGCCATTGACGCCTACATCAAGACGAACAAGCTGCAAGCGCCGAGGGTGATTGGCCATTCGCTGGGCGGACTTATGGGCGGGATGCTCGCGTATCAGCATCCCGAAGACGTGGGCGGGCTGATGATTGTGGATTCATTGCCCTTCTTCGGCGCGTTGTTCGGCATGAAAGATACCGCCGCAGCGACGCCCCAAGCCGCAGCCATGCGCGACAACACCCTCGCTCAAACGCAGGATGACTATGCCAAAAGCGAAACTGCCTTCATGCGCTCGCTCGTCAAATCCCCGAATGGATGCAAGCTGGCAACCAAATGGGCGGTCGCGTCCGACAAATCAGCCGTGGCCCGCACCATGTATGAGGCCCTGACGACCGACATTCGCTCCCAACTGCATAAAATAAAAACGCCCGTAACGATTCTCCATGCCTGGGATTCCCAGACCGGCATTCCGCAAGCGGCTGCCGACCGGCTTTATCAAGAGAACTATGCCGCTCTGCCAAACAAAACAATTGTCCGCATTGATGACTCGTTCCACTTCATCATGCTTGACCAGCCCGACACATTTGCGGCCCAGGTGGACATATTCCTCAAGTGATCAACTGGAGAACCATTCAAACAACATTTATGAAATGGAAATCAAAATACGCATGGCGAATGCTTGCCGGATTCATCGGCTATGCGCTGGGGCTGGTGGCGCTGAACTACTTTGATGCCGAGCATTTGCCGCATAGGTATTTGTTGATTCTCCTGCCGTTGCTGCCCTTGCTTTATCTGGTGGACACTATCGTCCGTCACGCCGCCGAATTGGATGA
The DNA here is from genome assembly GCA_043740915.1 of Verrucomicrobiota bacterium. Lineage (GTDB taxonomy): Bacteria > Verrucomicrobiota > Verrucomicrobiia > Limisphaerales > JAYTXL01 > JAYTXL01. The sequence goes on along the minus strand of JAYUBJ010000206.1, from coordinate 2,474 downwards.
GATGTGGCGAAAGATTGTCACTGAAGCGATGGCATTTTCGGGACTGGCGACGGGTTTCACCTGTTTTACCTACTTGTTCCTCCGGGACATGGGCGCGCGGGAATTTCGACCCGAATGGGCGTTTTACATCATGTGGGCCTACTACGGGATCGGGGCGTTCTTTTCCTGGCGGAGGTATAAATGAAAAATCATCTGCGCGAGCTGCGCACGGCGAAGGAATGGTCGCAGTCTGACCTGGCCGACAAGCTGGGCGTCTCGCGCCAAACGGTGAACGCGATCGAGACCGAAAAATACGATCCGAGTTTGCCGCTGGCTTTTAAGGTGGCACGTCTATTCAAGCTTCACATCGAAGATATTTTTGCGCCGGAAAAAGACTGACTCGTGGCTCACTTGAGCTGGTGACCGCGCCCTTTTGGATTGTTCGTGGTTTATTCCGTTCATCCGAATCACTCACTCGATTTTGTGTTACGCCCGCTCTCTCTCCGAGAATCCCAACGGGATTCCACACCAAAGTCCACCCGCGCCCATGACAACCTTTTGTTGCATATGCAACAAAGGTTTGCAGGGAAACTATTCGGGTTTGAACGTGCGTAGTTGCCGGTTGGCGGCCTGGAGCACTTCCACCCGCCGTCGCCAGGCTTGTTGCCCCAGATAATTCGACGGCAGTATCCGGCCCGGCAGCAGCGGATCATTTGTCACTGCTTCCAGCCACGCCTCGCGCTCCGCGGCCGCCCAGCGCAACAAAGCCTTCGCTGCCACGCCGGTCGGCACCACGCCACCTGGTCGCTCGCCGAGGATTTTCAGATGCCGGGCGTAGCGGCGGTTGATGCTCTCGAAGTCCCACGCACCCGCGACAATCTCAATGTCCGATTCTCCCGCGCACGGCCGTGCTTCCAGCAAGAGGAGTGATTCCACATTGATTTTCCCGCCGCCGAGAATCTGCCGTTCCTCCGTCAGCGGATCGGGCGTGATCCACACGCTCCTTTGCACGTAGCCGAAGCCTTTGTCGCGCAGGTAACGGCGGAGCTGTTCGCGCCGGGCATTTTGTCCCGTGGGCACGTCGAAGAGCACCATCCGCCATTGACCGTCCCAATTCCGGGCCCAGCGTTCCTCCGGGTCGCGCCCGCCGAGGACGTGCAACCTCCCCCGCGCGGACAGCCGATAGAGCCGGTCATTGGGGGAACCCGCATCGCGTTCCAGGAGTTTTTGTCGCTCCAAGGCGGCGACCTGACGCGTGAGGCCATTGCGATAGGCCCAGCTTTCATGGGAGTCCGTGAGATTGCGAAAGGTCGGGCGCGCAAGCAGGTCGGCGGACCACAGCAGGAGGTTGAGGAATTCCTCGGTTTTGGGTTTCACGGCACGAGCCTGACCTCATGACGAGAATTGTTCAGCACAAAACTTTGTTGCATATGCAACAAAGTTTTGTCGTTGCTATTCGCCGGTCCCATTTCGGTTGCGGCCCACTGGTTGCCGCGCTCCCGCAGTACCCCGAGCACCACGCCGCCGGCGAGGCAGCCGTCCAAAGATGTCGCCTCGCTGGGGCTAAAGCAGGGGCACGGCCCGATAGAAGCGCTTGGTCTGAGCCGGGGAATTTGGGTCAATCACCACATACGGACTGGCAGGCAGTGTGAGGTTGGTGAGCACCAGCCAGTTCGTGGTGCCGCTGTTCAACACCACGGCGTAATCAACCCGGAACTGCTGACCGACCGTTCCGGCCAGAGTTATGCCCGCGTAAAACTTCAGGTCGCCGAAGAACAGCGATTGCAAGATTGCGTCCTGGCTGGTGACTGTGCCCCCCGCGGTGCTGCTTACCACAACTCGGTAGATCCCCGCTTCTGTCGTCGAGAGATTGGTGAGGCTCAGGGTTGGGCTCGTTGCCCCGAGAATATTGGTGCCGTTGAACTGCCACTGATAACTCAAGCCCGAGCCAACCGTACTGACGCTCAGAGTGAATCCGCCGCCCAGAGCGAAAGTCTGCGCGACCGGCTGTGTGGTAATGATCGGGCCGAGCAGCGCCACGGTGTGATACCAGCCGGCCGCAACCGCCGTCACTCCGCCCAAGCCGGTGGGAACGGTCGTTTGACCATCGTCATTCCATCCCCACGCGATCACCGTGCCATCGTTTTTCAAGGCCACCGCATGATACTCGCCCGCCGCAATAGCCGCTACTCCGCCCAAGCCCGCCGGAACAGTGGACTGACCAAAGAGATTGTTGCCCCACGCGACCACCGTGCCATCGCTCTTCAAGGCCACGCTGTGAGAAGCTCCCGCCGCGATAGCGATCACGCCACTCAAACCGGGCGGAATGGTCGCTTGTAGAAAGAAGCCGTTGGCTCCCCACGCGACCACCGTGCCATTGCTTTTCAAGGCGAGGATGTGACCGCCACCCGCCGCAATGCCTGTTACCCCGCTCAAGCTGGGCGGAACGGTGGTTTGACCATACTGGTTGTCTCCCCACGCCGCCACGGTGCCGT
>JAYUBJ010000205.1:0-6967 GCA_043740915.1 Verrucomicrobiota bacterium | reverse complement strand
TCATCATCATCAGCGCGTGCGGCAGCGAGCGACCGGCGAGCACGAGCAGTTCGAGGCAGTTGTCGAACATCGCCGAGTCGCTGCCGTTGGGGTTGATGACCGGCAGCGTGCGCTGGATGTTCTCGCCGAAGAGGTCGGACTCGAAGAGCGCCTGGCGCGCGTGCATCCAGTTGATGTTGCCGCGGAGCGTGTTGATTTCACCGTTGTGGGCGATATAACGATAAGGATGCGAGCGGCTCCAACTTGGGAAGGTGTTCGTGCTGAAACGCGAGTGGACGAGCGCCAGTCCGGATTCCATGGACTCCTTTTTCAAATCAGGGAAATATTTCCCGACCTGCGCGGTGAGGAGCATGCCTTTGTAAACGATCGTTTTGTAGGAAAGGCTGCAGACGTACCAATACTCGGCGCCGTCCATGGTGGAGCAGCGGATGTCGTTGTGGGCCCGCTTGCGGATGACGTAGAGCACCCGCTCGAACGCGAGGTCGTCCGGCACCGAAGCATCGCGACCGATGAACGGCTGCCGGATGTAAGGCTCGGAAGCTTTCGCCGTGTCACCCAGCGAACGGTTGGAGGTGGGCACGGTCCGCCAACCTAGGAGATGCTGCCCTTCCGATTGCACGATTTTCTCGAAGGCCTGCTCGATTTTGCGCCGCTGCTGCGCGTTCCGGGGGAGGAAAATCAGGCCGGTGCCATATTGGCCGGGCGCGGGCAGCGCGAACTTTACTTTCTCGCATGCCTCGGTGAGAAACTTATGCGGCATCTGCAGGAGGATGCCGGCGCCGTCGCCGGTGTTTTCCTCGCAGCCGCACGCGCCGCGATGGTCGAGGTTTTGCAAAATCTCCAGCCCCTGCTCGACGATGGCGTGGGACTTCTGCCCCTTGAGATGGGCGATAAAACCGACGCCGCACCCGTCGTGTTCGAAGCGGGGGTCGTACAGGCCCTGTTTGCCAGGCGCTCGCGCGGTTTTCAGTTCACGGTCTTTCATCGAATATCTGTCCCTTCGTCATTCGGACGCGTGATGAAACCATCACGCGGCCAAATCTGAAACAAAAATTTTGCGATTTTTTGGTTAAATATGAATGGCATGCGCACGATCATGCAGGGAATTAATACCCGGCGAATTTCAACACCCCCGGGAGTGCTTCAGGGAACCGGCTGGAAATGGAACAACTGCGCGCCGTGCGCGGGCAGATCCAGGTAAAGTCCGTGGCGGCCGAGGTCGTTTCCGTCGCGCTGAAACACTTCCGCGCCGAGCAAGTCGTGCATCTGCCAGGTGCGGTTTGCCAGCCCGGGCGCGGTGAGCGGCACGCGGCATTGGCTGCGGTGCGGGGCGAGATTCACGACGACGAGATCGAATTCCGGCGGGGTCATCCGCCATTGCACGATGACAAAGTTTTGCGCCGTGGGATTATCCGGCCAGGCGGGAACGGGTTGGAGGACTTCACCGCGCCCGTGCCCGACGGCGGTTTGCTCCAGTGTAGTCAGCAATTTTTCATAGAGCGCCGAGAGGTGCGGGTCGTCCGGTTCGTTCGGGCGGCGACCGAGTTGAACCCGGGTGAAGTTGCGCGCGCCCGACAACTGGCCTTCGTGCAGGAAGCGCAGGCCGGGCAGGCCGAGAACCACCAGGGCGGCGGGGCGATGTTCGTCCCGGGAAAGCACTGAGGCCACGGGCGGTTCGTCGTGGTTCTCCAAAAAATGCGCGCTGGCCCGGATGAATTCGGCCGTGGATTCCCGGAGGCAAGCCTGAACCTGCGCGGGATGCCGGTGAACCAATTGGTCGCGCAGGCGTTTGTCGTAAGTGTAATCAAAGCCAAGCGCTTGCAGCCGTGCCTCCAAGTTCCAATATACCTCGGCCATGAATAAAAAATCGGGCCGGGCCCGCTTTGCCGTCGCAATGGCTTCCGTCCAAAATTCCGACGCCGTCGCCGGGCTGGGGCAGGGGAAGTCGCCCCAGGTTTTTGTGAATACTTCGTTCAGCAGCAGCATGGCCATGTCGCAACGAACCCCGTCACAGCGGCGGGCAACGTCCTCGAGTGCGCTGATCATCAAGCGGTGTGTTTCGGGGCGGCGATAATCGAGTTGCGCGGTGTCCTGCCAGGGGGGAAAGTGTGGATCCTTTCCGTGCGCGAGCCAGCGCGCTCCGTTACGGGTGTCTTGCCGGAAAGCTCCCGTCGCCCGCGGCCGACTTTGGACGAATAAATCCGGTCGTTCCGTGAGCCACGGGTGATCCAGCCCGACGTGGTTGGGGATGAAATCGAGGACGAGCTTCAGTCCATGCTCGTGGAGCCGCTGGCGAAATTGTGTCAGTCCATCCTCGCCGCCCAAAGCCGGGGAGACCTGGTAACCGGCGATGGCGTACGGCGAGCCGACGATATCCTTCGTCTCCAAGCCAGAGGGCAATCCTTCGGCGTTGTGGCGCAAATCCGGATCCTTGAGCGCCACGGCGCGGCTGCGCGGCCCGGTGATCCACACGCCCATGAGCCAGAGGTGCGTGAAGCCGAGCCGGTGCCAGCTGGCGAAGACTTGTGCCGGGACATTGTCCAAACGGATGGGCTGCCCGCTCCGGGCGCTGAGTTCCTGGAGCCAACAGCGGGTGTTGATTTCGTAAAGCAGCGGGTGGTTCATGCGGACGCGCGGTTCCGATACATAGCAACTATACGTATAACTCAGTCTGGGTGGAACCGGCCACCGGGCCGCTGATCGCTTCGGCGGCAAGTTGCCGCCGAAAACGGGCTGGTAGCCCGTGCCACCCACATACCATTCGGGCTCACCGGGCGTTCAACTATTCAAGACCTTAAGCGCCTTTTTTGGATCGGAGACGCGCAAGATCAACAAACCCTTCTTTGAATGGGGGCTGGTCGCGCAATAGGCGTACTCGATGTTGATCTTCGCCGCCGCGAGTTTGTGGGCAATGGCGGCGAGCGAGCCGGGCTTGTTGTCGCCATCCACCATCAACACATCATCATCCACGACGAGCGTGCCGTGTTCTTCGAAGAGGTAGAGTGCCTTGGTGGGATCGCTGACCACCATGCGGATGACGCTATGATCCACGGTGTCGCTGGTGGAGATGGCGTAGATATTGATCTTGGCGGCGCTCAAGGCATCGCAGACGCGGGCCAGCATGCCGGGGCGGTTGTCGAGGAAAACGGCGAGTTGTTTGGTGATTTGCATGGGAGCTGTGGGTTCGGATTTAAGTTGTCCAATCCCCGGAGTCTATTATTCCAACCCGGGCTTTGCAACTTGCTTCCGGCATTCCGGGGTATTTCCGCTTGGACTGGCGGAGAACCGGTGCTAAAATGACGGTATGTTAACTGCCGCTGACGCCCGACGCCGCAGCCTTGGGTTGTTTTTTCTGCTGCTCGCAATCGTGATGGTCATTTGGGGAGAGACTTTGCTCAAACCGTATTTGAAGCAGTTGGGCTATGTGCTTTATTGGCTGGCCTGTATTTTTTGCCTGATGGTGGCGGTGGGAACGGCGCTGCTCGACCTCTGGGTGATGCGTCACCGCAATCGCCGCCAGCAGGAGGAATTATGCCAACGCACCCTGATGGAGATTGAACAGGAACAGAACGCGGTCCGGCAGGAAGAACGGGATGGCCCGGCTTGCCGGGAATGAGCGGCCCTGGTTCGTTGGGTGGGAGTTGATCGAAATTGCAATTTGGCTGAATTGAGCACCGGCTGATACGTCAAACGCCATATGAATTCCTCCGCCACCAGCGGGTCGCCGCCAGCGCTCTCCGAGAGTCAGAAGGCCGCGCTGTTGAATCTGCTGACGGATGACGATCCCGCCATCTACCAGATTATCCGCGGTGAAATCCTTTCCCACGGACGCGCGGCCAAGGACTGGCTGCGCCCCTGCAGTCTGAGCAGCGACCCAATCCTGCGGCGCCGCGCGCAGGAGATTCTCGACCATCACGAGCGGCAGGCGGCGGACCACCGTTTTCTGGCGTTTTGCCTGAGCCGCGGCGAGAACCTCGATGTGGAGCAAGGGGCGTGGCTGCTGGCGCAAACCCAATATCCCAACATCAACATCCTGGCTTACCAGGCGTTGTTCGACAGCTATGCCGGCGATCTGCGCGAGCGGATTGACTTTGGCGACGAACCGGAAGGCATTCTCGCGACCATCAACCAATATCTATTCGCCGAAATGGGTTTTGCCGGCAACGAACAGAATTATCACGAGCCGGATAACAGCTACCTCAATCGCGTCATGGATCGGCGCACCGGCAATCCGATCAGCCTGTGCCTGGTATATCTCTCCCTCGCACGGCGGCTCCGGCTGCCCATGACCGGGATCGGAATGCCCACCCTTTTTCTCTGCCGATTCCAAACGCCGAGGTGCGAGATTTATCTGGACGCCTTCCATAAAGGGCGGCTGTGGACCAAGGCCGATTGCGTCAAATATTTGCACCAAACCGGTCGTGAGTTTCACGATGGGTTTCTTGCACCCATCACGCCCCGGCGGATGCTGTTGCGGATCTGCCACAACCTGCATCAAATTTACGCGAACCTCGTCTGGCCCGAGGACACCAGCCGTTTGCAGCACTACATCGTGGCCTTGTCCCGTTAGGGTTTCTCCCTGACTCCCGGGCAAGAAACTGAGGTGCGCCCAAATCCTTCGCCCCGGTCAAATCCCGCTTGGCAGCCGTGATTCATTTTGGTTAGCTGTCCGCGCCAAATGAAAAAACCGCTCTCGCCCAGTCTGTTCGCCGGTTTGTTTTTCGCTCTCACCCTCACCGCCGTCGCTGCGGCGGAGCCGGTGTGGGAAGTCAAGGCGCTGGCCAAGGATGGTGAATTTGAATTCGATCCGGAAACCAAGATCGTGACCGCCACCAAAGGGGTCCAGGTCAATTACGGCGGCGCGGAATTGACGGCCACCCGCGCGACCCTGAACCAGGAGACGGGCGACATTACCGCCGATGGGCTGGTGACGCTGCTGCGGGACAACCAGCTGTGGCGGATGGAACATCTGGAATACAATTTCAAGACCAAGGTGATCAAAGCCGAGCAGTTTAAGACGGGCATGGCGCCGTTTTTTGTCGAGGGGATGGGTCTGCACGCCGACCCGACCAATCACATCCATTCCGCAATTGAAGCGCAAATCACCACGGATGATCTGGCGGAGCCGGGTTACAAAATCCGCGCCCGCACTCTGATCCTGGTGCCGGGGCAATCCTTCGAGGCCTACCACGCAACACTTTACCTCGGCAAAGTGCCGGTGTTCTACTGGCCGCGGTACTCGCGGACCTTCGGGCGGCACCCCAACAACTTTGAATTCACGCCGGGCATGCGCACCATCTACGGTCCCTACCTGCTCGGCACCTACAATTGGTACGCGAACGAAAAACTCAGCGGCAGTGTGCATCTTGATTACCGGCAGAAACGCGGGGTCGGTTTTGGTCCGGATTTAAATTATGACCTCGGTCTCTGGGGCAAAGGCGAGGTGCTAACGTATTTCACCCGCGACGAGGCGCCCGGCACCAACACCTTTAGCCGGGTGATTGATGACAAACGTCACCGCATCAGTTTTTCCCACCTGGCGACGCTGCGCACCAACTTGACCGCCACGCTCGTGGTGCGGGAGCAGAGCGACCCCTTTGTCATCCGCGATTTCTTCGAGCACGAATATCGCCGCAACATCCAGCCCAGTTCCTTTTTGGAGGTCAACCAGCTCTGGCAGAATTTCAGCCTCAACGTCCTGGTCCAGCCGCAGGTCAATGATTTCTTCGAAACGGTCGAGCGCCTCCCCGACGTGAAACTCACCGGGGTGCGGCAGCAAATCGGCGTCACACCGGTTTATTACGAAAGCGAAAGTTCCGTCGGCTACTACCGTCACCAGTTCGCCGACAACATCAAACCAGAATTCGCCGCGATGCGCGCCGATTCCTACCACCAGTTGGTGTTGCCGCAGAATTTTTTCGGCTGGCTCAACGTGTTGCCGCGCGTTGGCGGGCGGTTCACCCATTATGGCGACACGGAAGGCACCGGGGCCACCCCCACCGAAAAAAACCGGGCGGTGTTCAACACCGGTGCGGAGCTGACGTTCAAAGCCTCGCGCGTCTGGGCCGGGGCGGAGAACAAGTTCTGGGACGTGCAGGAGTTGCGGCACATCATTTCCCCCTCGATCAATTACGTGTTTGTGCCGTCACCCAATGTCCTGCCACCGCAACTTCCGCAGTTCGACATCGAGCAGCACAGCCTGCGGTTGTTGCCCATCGAATATCCCGACTACAACGCGATCGATTCCATCGACAGCCAGAACGTCCTCCGGTTTGGCTTGCACAATAAACTCCAGACGAAACGTCAGGGCCAGGTCGAAAACCTCGTCAACTGGGAGTTGTATACCGATTGGCGCCTGCGGCCGCGCGCGGGGCAATCCACGTTTGCGGATGTGTTTTCGGATCTCGACTTCAAGCCGCGCTCCTGGCTCGCCTTCAATTCCCAAACGCGCTACGACATCAGCAACGGCGTCTTCCGGCAGGCCCAGCACGAGGTGGTGTTGGCACCGCAGAATGTCTGGAGCGTTTCCCTGGGCCACCGTTACCTGCGCGGCGACCCTTTGCCGGGCCCGGACGCGCTGGGCAACAACCTGGTTTACAGCAGCCTTTATTACCGCATGAATGAGAACTGGGGCGCGCGCATGACGCACCACTTCGAGGCCCGCGACGGCCACATGGAGGAGCAATTCTACACGCTCTACCGCGATCTCCGCAGTTGGACGGCGGCGCTCACGCTCCGCGTGCGGGACAGCCGGGTCGGCAAGGAGGATTACACCGTCGCCGTGACTTTCTCGCTGAAAGCCTTCCCGCGCTTCAAGCTGGGCCACGACCGTGACACCCCCGCGATGCTGCTCGGGGGATAGTCCTTGCGTCGTGGCGGGAAGTTCGAGGCACTTTGGCGAGCGCGACAGCGTCTTGGACTGCGGCCGCTGCTGCGCCGCTTTGTTGCGTGTGTAATGGCAGAAAAG
>JAYUBJ010000204.1:0-6977 GCA_043740915.1 Verrucomicrobiota bacterium | reverse complement strand
CGCGTTTAAGCCGGAGGGCTTCGGATTGAAGGCTCCATTCATCACCTACATCCATCCAGTGTCCGTTCGCCAGCAGACGGAGGAGGACAAAGCCGACTGTTACTCGTCCGACTTGCAGCAAATCCATGTGGACCTGCGCGTGCTCTTCCGCATTCCCGAGGCCTCGGTGGTGAAACTGTTCCAAGAGTATTACGGCTCACCCTTCGACAGCCTCATCGCACCGCGCGTCCACGAGGCGCTCAAGGAGGTGACCGCGCTCCAGAGCGCGGAGCAAATCGTGAAGAACCGCGAACAAATCAAGACCCGCTCCCTCGAAATCGCCCGCCGGAAAATCGGAACGCTGCTCGTCGTCGAGGACATCGTCATCCAGAACATCGCGCTCTCGAAGGAACTGGGGCACGCCATCGAGGCCAAGATGGTACAGGAACAGGAGGCCTCGAAGTCCAAGTATCTTCAGCAGCGCGCGCAAATCGAGGCGGACACCGGCGTCATCCAGGCGAATGGCGAAGCCGAGTCCATCCGCATCCGCGGCCAGGCGTTGAAGGACAACCCGGCGTTCGTGGATTTGAAAATCGTGGACAAGTGGGACGGCTTCACCCCCCTGGTCATCGGCGGCGGGGACAATCTCGTGCTGCCACTGCAAGATTTGCAACGATTGCGTCAACTCAAACCCCATGGCCTCACCAATACCCAACCGCCCGCGGTTCACCGCAACGCCAGGTAATCCTGTGCTCCCGAGGTTACTGCCCAAGCTCATCGGCGTGGCGGTGCTGGTGTTTGTGCTCGTCATCGCCGGTTCCGCGACGACTTACGTGGTCGAACCCGGCACGCGCGGCATCAAGATCACTTTGGGCAAGGCCACGGATCAATTCCTGCCTGAAGGATTCGGCTTCAAGGCACCGTTCATCACGACCATCGTGCCGGTGAACATTCGTCAGAAGACGCAGCCGGTGAAGGTTGACTGTTTTTCCTCGGATTTGCAGCAAGTCATCCTGGATGTGCGCGTGCTCTATCGCGTGCCCGAGCAGTCCGTGGTGCAAATTTTCAAGCAGTTCGCTGGCGACCCATTTGACAGCCTCATTGCGCCGCGCGTGCAAGAGGCGCTCAAGGAAATCACCGCCCTGCAGACCGCCGAATTTATCGTAATGAACCGCGGGGAAATCAAACAAAAGGCCATCGTGTCTGCCAAACTGAAGATCGGCACGCTGCTCACGGTCGAGGACATCGTCATCCGAAACATTGACCTCTCATCGGAACTGGAACACGCCATTGAAGCCAAGATGGTCGCCGAGCAACAGGCCGAACAGGCGCAGTTCACGCAAATGCAAACGAAGGTGGAAGCCGAGACCGCCATCATCCGGGCGCGCGGCGAGGCCCAAGCCATCAAGGTGCGCGGTGAGGCGCTCAAGGCGAATCCCGCTTTCCTGCGGCTCGAGATCGTGGAGCGTTGGAACGGCCAGTCGCCACTCGTCGTCCCCGCCGACGCGAACAGCACCGGGACCGCGTTGCTCCTGCCCCTCGGCTCGCCGGATAAATCTCCCACGCCATGAACCCGCGTGTCCGCGCCCTGCTGCAGTTTATCGTCCTGATCGTGGTTCTGGTGACGCTGGCGTTGCTCTTCAAGCCCGTCTACGCCTTCGTCGAATTGGCGGCGCGCGAACTGCGCTACTTCTGGTGGCTCATCCTGCTGGTCGCACTCGCCATCTGGCTCATCTGGGGGGTCGGGCGAAAGCCAAAGGAATAGGAACCCAAAAGGCTCCCTGTCATTTTGCATCCAACCATGGCCCGTTGCGCCTTTCCACTTGAATCTTCGCCGCCTCACCCCGACCATTCGGCCTAATGAACCGGATTGAAGAACGCTTTATCGCACTGAAGCGCGAGGGGAAAAAGGGCCTCATCGTTTACATCGGCGCCGGCGATCCGAACCTCGAAGCCACGCGTCAGCTTGCCCTTGCCTTCGACCAAGCCGGTGTGGACGTGCTCGAACTCGGCGTGCCCTTCAGCGACCCACTGGCGGACGGTCTCGTGAATCAACTCGCCGCCCAGCGCGGACTTGAATCCGGCACCACGCCCCCCAAGTTGCTTGCAACGGTGGCCGCCATCCGGCGCGAGTCGCAAATCCCCATCGTCCTCTACGTTTATTACAACCTCCTCCACAAGCGCGGGCTGAAGACCTTCATCGCCGATTGCGCACAGGCGGGAGTGGACGGCTTGCTCGTGCTGGACCTGCCGCCCGAAGAGTCCGACAACTACGAAACGCTCATGCGGGAGGCCGGAATGTGCAACATTTACCTCGTCGCGCCGACCACACCGGAGGGTCGCATCGAACTCATTGTCAAGCGGGCCACCGGGTTTGTGTACTACGTCTCGCGCGAAGGTGTGACCGGCATGCAGGCGAAGGTCTCTGACACCATTGGCGACATGACGCGCAGGATTCGCGCACACACGCAATTGCCCATCGCCGTCGGTTTCGGTATCTCGAATCCCGAACAGGCGAAGGCCGTCGCGCAACACGCCGAAGCCATCGTCGTCGGCAGCGCGGTGGTGAACCAGATTGCCGCACACGGGCAATCGCCCGAGTTGGTCAAGATCGCCTGCAATTTTGTGAAATCCCTTTGCATGGCGGTGAAATCACTATGAGCCGAAGTTAAGAAAATCATGAAAGCGAAAACTGACAACTCCAATCATTTCGTCATCATCATGGCGGGCGGGCGCGGCGAGCGCTTCTGGCCCGTCAGCCGCGAGAAGACGCCCAAGCAACTCATCAAGCTGCTCGGTGACCGCTCGTTCCTGCAACAAACCGTGGACCGCGTGACGCCACTCGTGCCGTTGAAGAACATTCTCGTCATCACGAACGAGGTGCAGGCACCTGAAGTTCGAAAGCAATTACCCAAGTTGCCGAAAGAAAATATCATCGCCGAGCCGGTCGGGCGCGACACCTGCGCCGCAGTGACGCTCGGCGCGGCCATCGTCGGTGCGCGTTCCGTCAACGGCGTCATGGCGGTGCTCCCGGCGGACCACGTCATCCCCGATGGGAAAAAGTTCCAGCAGGTGCTTGCCGATGCGTTCGACCTCGCGGGACGCGGACAGGTCATCGTCACCATCGGCATCAAGCCCACGGAGCCGGCGACGGGTTATGGTTACATTCGCACCGGTGTCGAACTGCCGCCGCCTTCGGGCGTAAAGAAATACAAGACCGCGTTTTTCAAGGCCGAGCAATTTGTCGAGAAGCCGAATTACGACACCGCACTTGGCTACTTCACCAGCGGCCACTATCGCTGGAACGCCGGCATGTTCATCTGGTCGTTCATCACCATCACGAACGGTTTGGAGAAACACCAACCCGAGATGGCCGCCGCGTGCCATCGCTGGTTTGACGCTGCGAACAAAAAGAAACTCGCCAAGGTGCTCGCCAAGGAATATCCGGACATCAAGAAAATCTCGATCGATTTCGCGCTCATGGAACACGCACAGAACGTAGTGGTCGCCGACGGCGCGTTCGAGTGGGACGACCTCGGTTCGTGGAACGCCCTCGCCCGCCATCTCAAGGCCGACCCCGAAGGCAACTGCGCCGTGGCCGACTTCATCCACGTGGACGCGGCACGGAACATCATCTTCGACGCGCGTTCCAAAGACCGCCGCACGCCGATTGCCGTGGTTGGTCTCCGCGATTCCATCCTCGTTCAGACAGATGACGCGGTGTTGCTCGCGCACAAGAGCCAGGCGCAAAAGGTCAAGGAATTGGTCAAAAAGCTCGCGGAGACAAAGGAATATCGAGATCTGGTCTGAACCCATCCAATTGACCATGGGCAGCACACTTAGAATCGAGGACGAACCGCTCCCGCTCGGTCCATTGGTCCGCCGTGAGTATTTCAAATTGCCGGAGGATCTCGCAATGCTAACCGCCGGTTTTGGTATCAAGCTGCCCGCCGCCTGTCGGCGTGACGCCACAATTCTTGTATTTGCCATCGAGTGCATGGACCGGTTTCTCGACGCCATCCCGCCCGTTAAAGAACTCTTTTCGTTGTAGGAGACGAGGTGACGAGTCTCAAATCTCCTCGGTTTCTGAAGAGTTAGTTAGAGACTCCTCACGTCGTCACCTGCTTTTTCAACGGGCTGCTAACCTTCCCTCACCGTCGCCTGCAACTGCGCCTTGAAGGCGGCCACAATTTTGTCATGCGCCGCGTTCACTTCGGGGTCGGTCAACGTTTTGTCCGCCGCGCGATACGTAAAAGCATAAGCGAGGCTTTTCTGTCCCTCCGGCACATTCTTTCCGCGGAACACATCAAACAACTCCACGCTTTCCAGGTTCGCCGGTTTCGCCTGCTTCACGACCGTCAAGACCGCGTTATGCGTGGTGGCCGCGGGTACTAGCATTGCCACGTCCCGGCGGATGGTGGGAAATTGCGGTAACGGTTTGAAGGACCCCGCAGCGTTGCGGCGCGCGAAAAGTTCATCGAGGCGCAACTCGGCGAGGAAGACGGCGTCGCGCAGATCATGGCGCTTCGCGAGCGCGGGCAAAAGCTGGCCGAGCTCACCCAATTGCAGTTTGCCGCCCAGCGCGACGGTCGCCGACTCAAGAAATAGTTCCGTCGGCTCAGCACGCTTGGTGAAGGCGACGCCGCGCAAGCCGAAATGTTCGATCAAATCCTCCAAAATGCCTTTGAGATCATAGGCGTCGAACTTCGCCTCACGATCGTCGCCGCTCCAGAACATGGGCGCACGCTGACCCGTGAGGGCAAGGGCGATCCGGCGCTCTTCCTTCGATTGGCCATTCACATTCGTGAATACGCGGCCAATTTCAAAGAGCGCCAAATCATGATTCTTTCGGTTCACGTTGTGACGCAAAATATTCAAGAGCCCGGGCCACAAACTGGGACGCAGCACGTCCATATCGGAACTAAGTGGGTTGGCGAGCCGCACCGATTCCGCATTCCACATTCCGCAATCCGCACTGGAGACGAGCGTTTGCCCTTGCGCCTCATTGACACCAAGGCCCGTGAGCAACCGGCGCACGTTGCCGATCTCATCATAGACCGCGTCGAACAAATGCGAACCAACGGCGCCGCGCGGAGCGGTGCTCGGAATTTTGTCCACGCCGTATAGCCGGGCGATTTCTTCGATCAAATCCACCTCACGCTTGAGGTCAACGCGGAACGTTGGAATACGGAATTTCAACGGCGGCAACGGCGCGCCGCTGGGCCCATCCAACGGTTGCGGCACGCGCGTCGCGGATTTTAATCCGAGACTGTTCAACATGGCCTCCGCTTGCTCACGTTTGATCTCCACCCCGAGCAACTCCGAACTTTTTTCCGGTCGCAACGAAATGACCTTCGCTTCGGCAGGTTGAGGATACGCGTCCACCACGCCATCAGCGAGCTGGCCCCCTGCCGTTTCGAGGATCAACTGTGCCGCGCGCCGGCTCGCCCAGTCGCAAATGCCGACATCTGCGCCGCGCTCGAAGCGATGGCTCGATTCACTGCGCAGGCCGAGCGCCTTGCTCGTGCGCCGGATGTTCGTTGGCGCGAAGTAGGCGCTCTCGATGAGCACGTCCTTCGTGGCGTCGTTGATCTCGGTGTTCTGTCCACCCATGACGCCCGCGAGGGCGATACCCTTCTGCTCGTCGGCGATGAGGAGCATGTCGGTCGTCAGCGTGCGTTCCTGACTATCGAGCGTCTTGAATTGTTCACCGGCCGTGGCGCGGCGGATGATGATTGTAGGACAGGCGTCGCGCCTGTCTCCATCTATTGCGTCATCAATTTGAGACAGGCGCGACGCCCGTCCTACAAGGTGATAGTCGAATGCGTGCAACGGTTGGCCGGTTTCGAGCATCACGTAGTTGGTAACGTCCACGACGTTGTTGATGCTGCGGATTCCGACCTTCTCCAGCGTCGTGCGGAGCCAGTCAGGGCTGGGGCCAATCTTTACGCCCAGTGCGACGCGTGCGGTGTAGCGTGGGCAGAGATCAGGCTCGTCCAACCGCACAACGACAACCTCCGCGATGGTAGGGACGCGCTGCCGCGCGTCCGCCGGCTGATCGGAAGCGGAAGAAACCGCAGAGCACCGCAGCCCTACCGATGTATCCGGAAGGCGCAACGGATTCCCCGTCACCGCCGCGATTTCACGGGCGATGCCGATGACGCTGTTGAGGTCGGGCCGGTTCGGCGTCACTTCGAGGTCATACACTACATCGCTGCCGGCACGGCCAAGATAATCGGCAAACGGTTGTCCAACCTTGGCGTCCTCGCGAAGGATGAGAATCCCCGCCGCCTCCCCCGAGAGCCCAAGTTCGGACGGCGAGCACAGCATGCCATGCGATTCCACGCCGCGGATTTTGCCGACCTTGATGGTGAACGGCTCTTTGTCTCCGGGCTTCATGGGCAGCGAAGCGCCCGGCAGGATGAGCGCCACCTTGTCACCGGCCTTGAAATTATCCGCGCCGCAGACGATCTGGCGCTCGCCATTGCCGTCATTCACCCGGCAGAGCGAGAGTTTGTCGGCGTTGGGATGTTTGTCGCGCGTGATCACCTGCGCGACGACGATGCCCTCGAACTCGCCGCCGAGCTTTTGCACGCCCTCGACCTCGAGGCCGAGCATGGTAAGCCGCTCCGCAAGTTCCGCAGGCGACCAGTCGAAATCTACGTATTGTTTGAGCCAGTTATGGGTGACTTTCATTGCACGATATTTTTTCAACCACGGATGAAAATGGATTCACACGGATGGGGCTTCAAAACTGTGTCAAAAACCGCACGTCGTTTTCGTAGAAGAGGCGGATGTCGGTGATGCCATAGCGGATCATCGCGAGGCGTTCGATGCCGAAACCGAAGGCCCAGCCGCTCCACACTTCGGGATCGTAGCCGACGGTCTCGAACACCTGCGGATGCACCATGCCGCAACCGGCGATCTCCAGCCAGTCCTTGCCCATTTTCTTGACGAGCGCGTTGGTGAAATCAATCTCGTAGCTCGGTTCGGTGTAG
>JAYUBJ010000203.1:0-2072 GCA_043740915.1 Verrucomicrobiota bacterium | reverse complement strand
TGGCCGAGCGCGGCGTGCGCTTCATCCAGCTTTATCATCGCGACTGGGACCATCACGGCAGCGTCAAGGAACACGTCAAAGGCACCGCCGCCGAAGTGGATCAAGGCATGGCCGCGCTCATCAAGGATTTGAAACAGCGCGACATGCTCAAGGACACGCTCCTCATTTGGAACGGCGAATTTGGCCGCACCCCGATGGCGCAGGGCAACGGCCGTGACCATCATCAGAAAGGCTTTTCCGTCTGGCTGGCCGGCGGCGGCGTCAAAGGCGGCATCAGCTACGGGGCGACCGACGAGTTCGGTTATCACGCCGTGGAAAACATCGTCCACGTAAACGACCTGCACGCGACGATCCTGCACTTGCTCGGCATCGATCACACGCGCCTGACCTTCCGCTTCCAAGGCCGCGACTTCCGCCTGACCGACGTGCACGGCGAAGTGGTGAAGCCGATTCTGGCTTAACATACTCATGCCACTCACCCTTCTGCTCCGCCTCCAGTTCATGGTCTTCCTGCATTACTTCGTGTGGGGCGCCTGGTATGTCACCATGGGAGCCTACCTCACGAAGACATTGAACTTCCCCGGCGGTGAGGTCGGCCTCGCTTATGGCAGCACGGCGATCGGCGCGATGGTGTCGCCGTTCTTCGCCGGCATCGTGGCGGACCGATTGTTTGCGACGCAACGATTGCTTGGCTGCCTGCATCTGCTGGGCGCGGTACTGCTCTATTACGTTTCGACCGTGACGACCTTTTCCGCGTTTTATCCGGCCTTGATCGCCTACACCATCAGTTACATGGCAGGACACGGATTGACCAATGCCCTCACACTCCATCACTCCAAGAATCCGGCCAAGGAATTCCCGCTGGTGATGCTCATGGGCAGCGTGGGGTGGATTTGCGCGGGCCTCACACTGAGCGTACTGAAGTTCGAGACTAATGCGGGAATGTTTCATCTCGCAGCGGGCGCGGCGCTGGTGATGGGACTCTACTCATTCACCCTGCCACACACGCCGCCCAAGGGCGCGGGCGCGCCGCTGAATGTGCGCACCATGCTCGGCCTCGATGCGCTCCGCTTGATGCGCGAACGTTCGTTCTGCACGTTCATGATCTGTTCGTTCCTTATCTGCATCCCGTTGAGTTTCTATTTCAGCTGGATGACTACCTTCATGACCGAACTCGGCGTCAAAGATGCGGCAGCGAAGATGACCATCGGGCAGGTATCGGACGTGGTCTTTTTGATGATGTTGCCATGGCTGCTCCTGCGCCTCGGCGTCAAGGGCATCCTGCTCGTCGGCATGACGGCATGGGCAGTGCGTTTCGGGCTGTTCACCCTGTTTGACCAGAACCACAACGCGCTCTGGCTGCTCTTCGTGGGCATCGGCGTCCACGGCATGTGTTATGACTATATCTTCGTCATGGGTCGGATGTATGTGGACAAACACGCGACCGTAGACATTCGTGGCGCGGCGCAAGGGTTTCACGCCTTCGTCACGCTCGGCGCGGGAATGTTCGTGGGTTCATGGCTCTCGGGCCAGGTCGCGCAACACTACACGTCTGTCGACGGTGCCACCCACGCGTGGCAAAACATCTGGCTCGTCCCCGCCGTGATGTCGGCGGTGTTGATTTTCGTCTTCGCTTTTCTGTTCACCGACAAGCCGCCGCCGGCCGCCGAGCCGGGAAAGTAGCGAAGTGGGCCACGGCGGGGTGGGCCAGAACTGCTCCCAGCATCGCAGCCTGTCCCGCTGTTTAGATTCCGAAATCCGAATCGCGAGCCCCAAGAACCAGGGTTTTGGACATCGGTTTTTGGCCGCGTCAGCGAGTTGCAATCTGGGATCCGGCGGCGGTGATGACCGTGCCGGCTTGTTTTGGGCTTTGCCTCGGGGCGTGCCGGCGTGCGACACTGGGCGACGATGCGCATCGGATCGCTTGAACTGAAGTCCCATTTGTTCCTCTCGCCGCTGGCGGGTTACACCAACCTGCCGTTCCGTTTGACCCTGCGCGAAGTCGGCGGGCTCGACCTGGCGACCACGGACCTGGTCAACGCCCGTTCGCTGCTCGAGAAAAACCCGAAGGC
>JAYUBJ010000202.1:0-6978 GCA_043740915.1 Verrucomicrobiota bacterium | reverse complement strand
CACGAACACGGCACCGCTATTCTTCCGGGTGATTCGCCTGCCGTAGGAGCCTATTTCTTTGCGGCCGCCCAGCCGCGCACGAAATCAATGGACGCTTTCACATCCGGCACCGAGTTGTCCCAGTTGTATTCATATTCCACCGAGATGTGACCTTGAAAATTCTGTTTCTTCAACTCGTCCAGGCAGCGCTTGATGTCGCCCACGCCGGTGCCGTAGGGCACATCATGGGCGGCGGGGCCAAAGTCGGTCTTGTCCTTCATGTGGCTGCTGATGATGCGGCCTTCCAGCGCACGCAGACAATAAACGGGATTCAACCCGGAGGTCAGCCAATGACCGGTGTCGGCGCACGCGCCAATGCGCGGGTCGCGATCCTTCACCACGGAAAGGATGTAATACGGATCCCAGACCTTGTAGTTCGGGTTGTTGGGTTGGCGACCGTGTTCGTGGAAACCAACGCGGATGTCGAATTCCTTGACCAGGCTTTCAATCGTGTCGATCGCTTCCACTGATTCGGTAGTAATGCCGTAGAGTTCCATCTTCTTGGCGAATTCAAAAATCTTTCGGGCGACCGCCGCATCCGTGGGAATGCCCACGACACCGTAGTTGACCGCGCGGAGGTGGTGCTTGGCGAGCTTGTCCTTCACGCGTTGGATGACCTCGTCCGGAGCATTGTGATCCCACTTGAGGTCGGGCTCTGCCTTGGTGAGCTTCTGGCCGGGAAAGAACTCGATGGTCTTGCCGCCCGCTTCGGCGGTCTTCTCGATCGCCTCGAAGAGCGAGAATCGGTTAAAGGTGTAAGCTTGGCAGCCGATGGCGAAACCGTTGATTTTGTACTCGTCGGGAATGGGGATCGCGCCAAACCCGCTGCCCGCACCGAGCATGACCGCCGCCACCAACCCCAACCGGGAACTCATTTTTTGATTTAAAGCCATAAGTTGTTTTCAGTTGATCAACGCGAAACGTTGGCGCTGAAGTGAATTTGACTGGGCCGATAGCAAACCCAAAGCGCCATGCTGTCAAAGAAAAACGAACCACGAATGGACACGAATGAACACGAATCGGCTCGAATGGGTCCGAAACCCGAACTAGAAAACCGCGGATGACCCGGATGACCCGGATGGAGCGAGACTTGAGCAGGAAGCTTTCTGAATCGATTCGTCCAATCAGCTGCGGTTTGAAACCTGTCCCCATTCGTGTCATCCGCGTGATTCGCGGGCCCACAAAAGCCGGCACCGATTCCAATCACAAGCCCATGAGCGGTGCGGGCACGAGGAAGGCGTGCTGTTCAAGGAGGCTCAGGGCGCCGTTCCAGGAGAGATACTGGGTGAGATAGACAAACAGCACGTAAACCCCGGCGACCGGCACGACCGCCAGCCGGCCCATCCAGCGGAAGAGGAAGTGGCGCGGTAGTTCCCGACGCAGCGCGCGGCTCATCGCCCAACCGGTCAGCAACCGGGCCGGGAAGATGAACGCGACGAAAACCATGCTTGGCAGCCAGGCCAGTTCGCGCGGGGTGAGTTCGATCTTCAGCAAATACAGCGGCAGGGCAAACAGCAGCGTGACCAGGGAAGCGAACCAGAAAGCGAGCGGCGCACGGCAGAACAGCGCCCTCACTTCGCGCAGTGCGAACAGGGATTCAAACCGTCCCGTGCGCGCGAAGTTCGTTTGCAGAAAAGGCAGATAGATCACGGTCAAGAACAGCAGGGCTCCTCCGCCCAGTGAAAACAAAACCGCCGGCCCCGTGGGCAACTTCGACGCGATCAACAAAATTCCCACCGGGATAAACAACCAGGCCAGGGCACCGACAAAGCCGCGGACGCCAACCCAGAAATAGTATGGCAGACGGAGACTAACGCCGTAGTCCACCACGGCATCAAGAGCCCGCAGTTTTTGCTGCGGATCGCGCACCCAGCGCCAGAACCGCAAGGGCGCGGGCCAGAGGAAATGTCGCAGCCGACCACCGCGCAGGCAGGCCCAGGTGATTTGCCAGAGCGTTAACGCGGTGACCAGGAACAGGATGATGCGCCAGTTGCGCGCGTGGGAGCCGCCCGGGGCGATCAGGTTGGCGTCCTGCCACATGCCGGACGCGAAGCGGGCGGGCCACATTACCAGCCACGTCCCGACGCTGAAATTGCCCAGCACGGAGGCCTTGCGCACGCCGACGAAGCCATCGCGCAGCCGTCCGGTGGCCGCCACTCGGCCACTCAGGTGCAAAAGATAGCCGAGACTCAGAAAGTTCAGCACCGGAATGACTGACAGTGAGGCCAGCCCCACCATGAGTGAGACCGCACCGAAGACCCAGTCCATGGCCGAAAGAATGCCGCGCACGATCCGCCCCAGGAGATGGCGCAACCACACCACGGACTTCGCCACCGCTCCGAGTTGCGGAATGGCAACTTGGCGTTCGGTGGAATCCAGTGTAGTGTCCGGTTCGATTTGGATCTGATCGTTCATGAGCGCTGTGGCTGATGACGCTTAGCGGCGCCAACCGTTACCCCAAGCCCCGGAATACTGTGCGGGCGCTTCGGAGCCACAACACTTCGCGCCGGTCAAAGGTTTCAACAATATTTTGGTAACTTAATCGCAGCGCGGGTGTCATTACAGTAGGAATGACGACGGTTTGGCGTTCATACACAACGCCGCGGATCGCTCTTGATTTATCGAACATGGAAACTTTGACTCGCCAAAAGACTTGGGGCGCGCGGTTTCGCAACGGTCTTTTCCTGTTGCTGATCGTGACCGGCACCGCTGTCGCCGTGGCCCATCTCTGGTCGCCCCATCCGCGGCCGGAAACCAAGGCTTTCCGTCCCACCAAAGATTTCGCCAGGGATTTCGACCCCACGGTCCGAACCGTCGATGCCGCGTTCCAAGACGAATGGACCAGGAAGTCATTGACGCCCACGCCACCCGCCGCGAGCCTGACGCTCGCACGTCGCCTCTCCCTGGCCCTCACCGGGACCGTGCCGTCGGTGCAAGAAATTCGCCCCCTGGAGGCGCTGCCCGACGCGGATCGGATGCAAGGGTGGTTGTCCCATTTGTTCGAGGACCGGCGCTACAGCGATTATCTGGCCGAGCGATTTGCGCGGGCTTATGTGGGGGTGGAAGACGGTCCCTTCCTGGTGTTCCGGCGTCGCCGGCTCGTCGATTGGTTGAGCGACGGATTGCACCAGAATCGCCCCTACGACCAGATCGCGCGCGCGCTGATCGATTCCACCGGCATCTGGACCACCCGTCCCGAGGTGAACTTTGTCACGGCGACCATCGAGCCGCAAAAGGGGCCGAATCAAATCAAGCTGGCCGCCCGGGTCACGCGCGCTTTTTTGGGTGTGCGCATCGATTGCGTGCAGTGTCACGACGGCAAACTGGGCAGCCCGTGGAAGCAGCAGGATTTTCATCAACTGGCCGCGTTTTTTGCTTCGGCCGAGATGTCCCTGACGGGGCTGCACGACACCAACAAGAAGGATTACGAATTTCGGTATCTTCGCAAACCGGCATCCGAAACGGTACCGCCGATCGTGCCGTGGAGTCCCGAGTTGATGCCCGAGAAGGGCACGCCGCGCGAGCGCCTGGCCAATTGGGTCACCGCGCCAGGCAACCGCCCCTTTGCGCGCGCCATGGTCAACCGAGTTTGGGCCCTCATGTTCAACCGCCCACTCATCACCCCCGTGGATGACATCCCGTTGCATGGGCCATTTCCGCCGGGACTCGAGATCCTCGCGGCGGATTTCACGGCCCACGGAAATGACCTGCAGCGGCTCATCCGGATGATCGCCGCGACCCGCGTGTTCCAACTGGACAGTCGTTCGGCGGACCCGGGCCACCCGGTCACGGAGGAAGCCGACCGGTATTGGGCGGCGTTTCCGATGGTCCGGCTGCGTCCGGAACAAATGGCCGGCAGCGTGATCCAGGCCTCGACCTTGACCACCATCGATGCGGAGACACACGTGCTGTTCCGCATCAAGCGGGCGCTGGATCAGGGCAATTTTGTAAAACGGTACGGGGACTCGGGCGACGACGAGTTCGGCAGCCAGGGCGGCACCATCCCCCAACGGTTGCTGATGATGAACGGTGAAATCGTGAGCAATCACATCGGCAAGAATCCGTTCGTCAATGCTTCCACGCGCATCGGATCGCTCGCGCCCAACGACGCCACGGCCGTGGAGACCGCTTACCTCGCCGCTTTCACCCGTCGGCCCAGCACGGCGGAAGCGGAATACTTCACCACCAAATTGAAAGGTACCAAGGGCGACCTGCGCAGCGACGCGATGTCGGACCTGTATTGGACACTATTGAATTCGACCGAATTTTCCTGGACCCACTGAGATGAAAACATTTTTTGAATTGGATTATCCGTGCGGTGGCGGTGAGCACTTCTCGCGGCGCACGCTGCTCAAAGCTGCCGGTTTCGCGGGCCTGACCTGGCTGACGCCGCTCGCCGATCTGCTCGCACAGGACGCTGAACGCGCGCCCAAGGGTAAGCCGGCCCGCTCCGTCATCCTGATCTGGCTGGGCGGCGCGCCAAGCCAGTTGGAAACGTTCGATCCGCATCCGGGTTCAAAAATCGCCTACGGCACCGGCGCCATCAAAACGGCGCTGAAAGGCATCAATTTCGCGCCCGGGACGGAACAGATCGCCAGCGTGATGCAGGATGTTTCCTTGATCCGGTCCATGGTCAGCAAGGAAGGCGATCACGAGCGCGCCATTTATAACATCAAGACCGGCTACCGCCCGAACCCGACGGTAGTGCATCCGGCCATCGGCGCAATTCTTTGCCATGAACTGCCTGAGTCTAAAATTGAAATCCCGACGCACGTTTCCATTCTCCCGGGTCAATGGCCCGCGCGCGGCGGTTATTTTGGCGCGGAGTACGATGCGTTTCAAATTGACGACCCGAGCAAACCCGTCCCGGATGTGAGCACGCCGATCACCCCAGCGCGACAGGATCAGCGCCTGGAGAATCTCTCGGTGGTCGAGCGCAGTTTCGCCAGCGGCCGGCGGCCGGATCTGGAGCAGCGCAAGACACTGCACCAACTGACGATGACCAAGGCGCGCCGCATGATGACCTCGGCGCAGTTGAAGGCGTTTGATGTCAGCCAGGCTCCGGCCAGCGCGCGCGCGGCTTACGGCGACACGCCATTCGGGCGGGGCTGCCTTGCCGCCGTGCGTTTGATCGAGGCGGGTGTGCGCTGTGTGGAGGTGACCCTCAACGGTTGGGACACCCACACGAACAACCACGAGGGCCAGGCGAAACAGGTTAAGATTCTTGACCCGGCTTTCGCCGCCCTTATCCGTGACCTCAAGCAACGCGGTCTGCTGGAGCACACGGTCGTGCTGTGCGGCGGTGAATTCGGCCGCACGCCGAAGGTCAACCCGCTGGGTGGACGCGACCACTGGCCGACCGGTTTCAGCATGCTGGTGGCGGGCGGCGGCTTTGCGGGCGGCCGGGTCATCGGCGCCACTGATCCCACGGGCGAAAAGGAAATGCCGGAAAACCCGGTTCGCGTCGAGGATTTGCACGCCACCGTCCAGTACCTGATGGGCATTGATCCCGCCAAGGAAATCATGACTCCGGTTGGGCGTCCGATCGCGCTCAGCGATGGAAAGATTCTGGGAGAGCTACAGGGTTAAGGTGCCGGTACAAAGCTGGTTTGCTGCCAGGCCTCCAAGCTGAGCCGTGCTGCTCCAGGCAGCGTGGCATGTCCCGCAATTTGAAATCCGAAATCCGAGGGTCGAAGCCCGAAAGAAATCCGAAACCCGAATCTCGACTCGCAAACAAAACTGGCGCGCGCAATTTCGAATTTCGGGCTTCGGGCTTCTTTCGGAACTCGGATTTCGGGCGTCGGATTTCAGCCGCTTCCAGGAGTTGTGACTCTATCAGGCACGAGCGGGCAAGGCCCCGCTTTGCCCGGCGAATAACATTGACCCATCGCGAGCCTGCTTTTTAATTGGACTGGATTTCCAGTGCGCATGAAAAAGCATTTCAACGACGGCAGCGTTCGATGGTTCAGTTTTGGGGTGCTGCTTTGGCTGGCCGGGGCTGCGCCTGGGGCCGTGATCAAATTGGAGCGGGCCAGTCAATTGCCGCCCGCGGCGAACCGGGTCGTGGATGTTGACCGGACGAAGCCAGATCCGCGCTTGAAATATTGGGCCTTGCAACCAGTCGTCCGCCCCGCGCTGCCCGCGGTGTCGAATAAGCGCTGGGCCACCAATCCACTCGATCGCTTCGTCCTGGCGCGACTCGAACGGGAAAAGTTGACGCCATCGCCGGCTGCGGATCGCGCCACCTTGATTCGCCGGCTGACGTTCGACCTGCACGGCTTGCCGCCCACGCCGACGGAAGTGGATGCCTTCCTCGCCGACAAAACTTCCGACGCGTTGGTGCACGTCGTGGATCGACTGCTGGCCTCGACGCGCTACGGCGAGCGCTGGGGCCGGCATTGGCTCGACGTGGCGCGTTTTTGCGAGAGCAATGGATTCGAGCGCGACCAGTTGCGCGAGCACTCGTGGCGCTACCGCGACTATGTGATCGCCAGCCTCAATGCGGACAAGCCCTACACCCAATTTGTGCGGGAGCAAATCGCCGGCGACGTGCTCGAACCGGTCACGCGCGATGGGGTGGTGGCCGCCAGTTTTCTGGTGGCGGGTCCGAACGACGAGGCTGGGAAAGGCTCGGTCAGCGCCTTGCTGCGCGCCCGCATTCGCGAGGAGGAACTCGAGGACATGATCGCCGCCGTGAGTCAGACGTTTCTGGGAATGACGGTCAATTGCGCCCGGTGTCACGACCACAAATTCGATCCCATCCCGCAGCGTGATTATTACCGTCTCAAGGCCGCCATCACCGGCGTGCATCCGGGCGATCATTCGATTCTCACGCCGACGGAAACCAAGGCGCGCGAAACCCAAATCGCACAACTGAACGGGCGCATCACCGAAATGGAAAAACACGTCGCGGGCATTGAACAGACCGCGCGGGAAAGG
>JAYUBJ010000201.1:0-2073 GCA_043740915.1 Verrucomicrobiota bacterium | reverse complement strand
GGAGTTCACACAGCCCAGCACCTTGATCACCCGTAGGCCGTCCAATGTGCCATGGGTGTCCCACACTGACCGCAGGATTTTCTCGGCGCAATTTTTAGCGGCAGCATAACCCTGCTCGACGGTGAGGCCGGCGCCCAGCTTGCCCTTGAGATCGCTGACATGCCCGGAGGTGAGGAGTTGGGAGCCGGAGCGGATGCAGAGGTTCAAGTAGCCGGGGGCGAGCTTCTCGAACTTGATGCCCAAGCTTTCCGCGGTTTGTTGTGGGGTCATAATGGGGAATTCGACATTTTAACCGCAGATGGACGCAGATGGACGCAGATAGGAACGGAGTTGGATTGTTTGGACTGCTCCTCGGGACATCTGCGTTGATCTGCGTTCATCTGCGGTTAATGGGTTGATTCAGCAGGAGTTGGTTTTCATCCTGGTTCACGGGAGCACTATTGAACTGAGGGTTTTCGCCGTCAAGCGCCCTTCTTCATCCTCACATCCCAAACTTCTTGCGCCCTTCGTTCGTCAATTGATTCGAACTCCAGCCTGGCTCCCAGGTCTGTTCCACCACCACTTTGCGCACACCCGGCACTCTCAGCAGACAGTCCCGCACCGAAAGTGAAAGCGTGAGATGCACAGAGTTCGAACCGTTGATGAAATAACCGAGTCGCGGACGACCGCGATGCGGCATTGCCATCACGACGTGCACCGCCTCGCCCCGCACACGCAGATCATAAACCAGCCCGAGGTCCACCACATTGATGTCGGCCGTGTAAAGTTGCGCGTCCTTGCAATCCCTCAACGCTTCCCATAACGCCGCCTTCGAAATCGGACTGTCGCCCGCCTCGCCCGGTCGTGCCAATTGCCCGCGAGATTCCTGCGCGGCTATGCCCTTCGGTAAATCGCCGGCTGCCACGACCCACGGTTTCATCAGCCGTTGCCGTAATTCTTCGATCTGGCGCGGTCCATCCGTCGTTGTAAATGGCCGGGCGACGTAAGCGTTTTTCTCATGGAGCACCGCGCCCGCTGGCACCTGCTTGACGGGCAGGGGATAGCGGCTCCACACGTTTCCGTGCCACCGGTAAAACATCGTCGGTGCGCCCGCATGCTTCAATTCCGGCAGCCCGTCTGCCCGATGTTCCAAGAACAGGGCGATGAACGAGTCCTTGCTCTCTTTATGAAAAAAACCAACGCCCCACAAATTATCGGCGAGCGCCGGATCCACGGCGCCCGTGCGCAGTTTGCCATCCGGCCCCATCCACACCATGTCGGTGAAAGATTGTCCGGAGAACACCCATTCATCATCCCGCAGCGCTTCCGCCTCGAAGGCCTTGATCGCCTGCATGCGGCCCTGTTTATGAAACCACGGCAGGCCGGCGTAGAAGCGGTATTCGATGTCGATATTGAGCCGGCTCGGCGAAAATAGCGGATGCACCGGCGAATACGGAAATCCCCATCGCCGGACGATCGTGCATAACGACCCGCGAACCACTTCGTAATCTGGACACTTGTCCCACAACGTGATCCTTAGTTTCTGAAAACCTCCCGAGGCCAGGTAATCATGCGCCCAATCAATTCCCGGCGGTTCGCCATGACCTTCTCCGCCCGAGAACAACTCCAAACCATGCTCGCGCTTGAGCGTCATCCGCTCGAGCTGCCCCATCTGCCGCGAGAGCGACGCTTTGTAAAATTCATTTTCGATGTCCAGCCCGAATCCTTCGCCGGTGGTCAGCAAGTCCGTCGGATACGCGGGCAATTCTGCGTCCGCGTTTCCATAAAACACCAGGAAGGTCTGTTTTTGATTGGCCGGGCCGCCCGCCATGAACAGCAACTTGCAAAATCGCTCAGCCCCGCGCCGCACTTCGCCATGCACCTGGGATGGGACTTCGCGCAGCCCGCCTTCCGCGACCCGCGCCACGCGGATCTCCCGCGCGAGCGCCGTCACCTGTTCCGCCGGAAAACCCAACACAACCTCGATCGGTTCCGGCGGCCGCTCCTGGCCCACCACTTCATCGAGGGTAATGGCCTTCCAATATTTCCAACCTTGCGCCCATTTTTTCCACGGAGCCGGGAGTGATGCTGCGG
>JAYUBJ010000200.1:0-7007 GCA_043740915.1 Verrucomicrobiota bacterium | reverse complement strand
ACTCCGCAAGTGAGTGGAGCGCTCCAACAAACGGGCGTGAATGTAAAAAATGTCTCCCGGAAACGCCTCACGCCCCGGCGGACGACGCAAGAGCAGCGAGAGTTCGCGGTAGGCGCGCGCGTGTTGGGAAAGGTCGTCATAGACAATCAGCACATTCCGGCCTTGGCCCACAAAGTACTCAGCGATGGAGGTGGCGGCGTAGGGCGCAATGAACTTCAAACCCGGCGGGGCATCCCCTTCGGCCGCCACGACAACGGTATAAGCCATCGCCCCGCGGTCGCGAAAAATCGAGACGGTTTTGGCCAGGGAATCGCCACGCTGCCCGATGGCACAGTAAACGCACACGACATCCTGGCTCCGCTGATTGAGGATGGTGTCCAAAGCGATGGTGGTTTTGCCGGTCTGCCGATCTCCCAGAATAAGCTCCCGTTGTCCACGCCCGATGGGGATCAACGCGTCGATGACCTTGATTCCGGTTTGCAGGGGACAAGTAACCGGAGCCCGGCTGATGATCGGAGGTGCGGGGCGTTCGATGGGCCATCGTTGCTGGTGTTTGACCGGCCCTTTCCCGTCAAGTGGCCGGGCCGTGGCATCGATTACCCGTCCCAGCAACTCCCCACCCACCGGGACATCCATGACCCTTCCCGTGCGTTGCACTTCCATGCCGGCCCCCAAGTGGGAGCCATCTCCCAGTAAAACAACGCCCAATTCTTCCGGATCGAGGTTGAAAACGAGGCCAGGCACCCCGCCGGGGAATTCCAGCAATTCCTCGAAACACGCGCCGGGCAGGCCGGAGACAGTAACGGTGCCCGTCGAAACAGAAGTCACAATTCCCAATTCCCGGGTGATCACCCGGCGGGAAACTTCCTCCCTGCTTTGACGCAAGACCTCGAAGGTGCGGTCCAGTACCGCCGTGAATTCTCTATTGTCTGTGTGCATGAGCTTCCGATGCTCCTTCCAGCAATTTGGCGAGACCCTCCTCCAGTGCGGAAAGATAAGCTGCCATATTCCAGGACAGCTTGTGAGCTGAGGTCACCAACTCGATGCCACCGGTAAATTCCGGCGCGGTTTCAAATTGGATGTTGGCGCTGGAGCAGAATTGGCTCCGAACGGCACGCTCCAGGTCGCGTCGCGCCGGTTCTGGCAGGTCAAAGCCGGAACGAATGACCACTGGACGGCCGGTGCTGGTCACGTAGGCGGCAATCCGGGTCTTTTCATCCAGAGGCACTGACTGCAACTGATCGATGAATTTCCGCGCCATGGCTTGCTCCAAGTCAGTGTCGGCCAGATCTTGGAGCACCTGCCTCACGATTGCAAAGATCTCCGCCTGCACCCGCAGCATCACCTGATGGTAAAAAAGTTCCTTCTCCTGACTCAACGACTCGCACCATTGAACCTGCAAGGCGGCGACTTCCGCCCGAGCCGCCGCAATCAGGGCCTCCCGCTTCTGCTGGGCTTCGGCGGCGGCTTGTTCCAGCCAGACCGCCGCCTGCCCCTCCAATTCTTTCTGCCGCTCCTGCAGGAGGGTAAGCTCCTTCTGCGCCGCAGCCTTTTTGTCCTCCGCGTCGCTCAAGGTGGCCGCAACGCGCTTTTCGCGGTCCGCCATGACTTGCAGAATGGGGCGGTACAAAAACCGCTTCATCAACAAAACCAGAACGAAGAAGTTGATGAATTGCGAGCCAACCGTGAACCAGTCGATGAGCATGGTCTTAATTGCCGGCTTTGATGACGATGTGGTTCCAGAAAGGGTTGGCAAAAATTAGAATCATCGCGAGGACGAAGCAATAGATGGCGATCGATTCAATCATGGCCAGCCCGATAAAGAGGGTTCGGGTGATGCTGCTCGCCGCGTCGGGTTGCTGCGCCAGGGAGGCCAAGGCCGATACGATGGCCCGGCTCTCACCCAAGGCGGGCGCAATTCCGCCAACGGTCATGGTCAAACTGGCAGCCGCAATGGAAGTGACTGCGATGATGCTGGGGGTATCCATAGGATTTTAGGGGGTTAATGGTTTCGTGTTTCTTGTTGTTGAATTGCCGCTGCGAGGTAGACCGTGGCCAGGGTGGAAAAGATGTAAGCCTGAACCACACCCGTAAGGAGGTGCAAGACGCCCATGAGCACGGGGACAAACAGTGGCGCAACCGAAAGCAGGATACCGGCAATCATGGTCCCACTCATGGCGTTCCCGAAGAGCCGGATTGCCAGCGCCAGGGTTCGGGTCAACTCGCCGATGACATTGATTGGCAGGAGCAGGATGTTGGGCTCCAGATATGCTTTCAGGTAAGCTCGTAATCCGCGTTCGGTGATTCCGTAAATGGGCACTGCCAGGAACACCGCGATGGCAAGGGCCGCAGTGGTAGAAAGCGAACTGGTGGGCGGTTCGTAACCGGGAAGGATGGTGCCGAGCGCCGCAAGGGCGATAAACAAAAACAGGGTTCCGAGAAAACCCAAATATTTTACCGGCCGCAGTATGCCCGTTTCCTCCATTTGCCGCAGGATGGCAACGACGATCCCTTCCAAGACGTTTTGCCAGCGAGGAATCTTGAGGCCGGCAGAGAGGCGGCGAGTCACCAACCAGGCTCCCAGAGTCATGCCCGCCATAAGACCCCAGGTGATGACAATCGTTGCATTCAATTTGATGAACCCATACTGCCAAAATACTGCGGCATCAGGACTAATTCGCATGAGAATCTCCTCGGGGTGATGCTTTTTTATGCTCCTCGGCGCGCGCGCACCAGCGGATCACAACTACCCGAGCTACCAGGAATCCAAGCATCGCGGCTCCCAACCGGTCCCAATCATTTCGAAACAAGATAAAAAAGACCGTCCCCACAACTACCGTGCGCACGACGTAGCTGGCCAGGAAAAGGAGCGCCGGATTGCGCGCGGACAAGCCTTTCCGCACGGTCCACCACAGACCGCCGAAGAACACGCCTCCGGCAACGGCCCCGGTCAGGCATGCGGTTACAATGATGGCAATTTCATTCATTCTTTTTGCGCTCCTTCTTTTCGTTCTTGTGCTTTGAATCTTGATCACGCCGGATGGCTTCAACTTCCTTGCTGATCCAGTACCAGGCGTTTAGGCAGCCCAGGAACAGGCCGGCGGCAAACAGCATCAATGTCCAGCAGTGCATCCCGTGATAGTGGGAATCGATCCAAACGCCGCAGCCAAGCCCGATCAGCGAGGGAATCGTCACACCCCAACCAATCAAGCCGACAATCCCAAATCCCATCCAGAACGCTTTCGGTTTTGCGCTCCGGGCGTTCAGCTTCCGGGCTTCGTGCCGGCCAATCTGCTCGGTGAATCCGCTCTTGCGGCCGGGCGAGCCCGGGGGGGTGGTCTGCTCATTCATGGCGTTTTAAATTGACGAACCGGCGCACGACAGCACTCTCCAAACGCGCCAGCGCCGTGCGAATGGCCTGCTGGCGCTCATCCAGGTTGAGCATTTGTTGTTCGACCGCCTTTCGAAGCTGGCCAAGCTCTGCGCCGCCGACGGCATTGCGAACGGCAACCATGACCTCCGCTCCCGTTTTCACCAGAACACCTTCGTCAAGAGCCACTGCCACCTCCACGCCAGTCTGGGTTTCATAAAGGAAGATCGCCGGTGCCAAGGCGGCCACGCAATCCAGCCGATGTGGCAAGATGCCAAAAGAGCCTTTCGCGGTTTGAGCCACGATGCGGCGCACACCCTCGACATCCGCAAATACCTGAAAAGGCAGGAGGATCTTAAGATGCATGGTCTGGTCTCCTGGTCGCGCTCGGTTTATCCGCCCGTTGCGGAACCGGTACGCCAGCCTTGTTCTGCCTCGCCTGACCGATCGAGCCAATCATGTAAAGAGCGCTTTCGGGATAGTCCTTGAACTCGTCTTTCAGGATGCGCTCAAAACCATCCAGGCTTTCCGCCAGGGTGAGCCCCTGGCCATGGATCTCCGTAAACTGCTCCGTGGTGAAAAAGGGCTGGGTCAGGAATCGCTCCAGCCTTCGGGCGCGAAACACGATGGCCCGGTCTTCCTGGGAAAGCTGTTCCAGACCGAGCATGGCAATGATGTCTTTGAGGTCCTCGTACTGCGCCAGGGTGCGACGAATTTCCTGGGCGATTCGATAGTGCCGCTCCCCCACGATGCCGGCCGAAAGCATTTTCGAACCGGATTGGAGCGGGTCAATTGCGGGATACAATCCCTCGCTGGCGCGTTTTCGAGAAAGCACCACGGAAGCGGAAAGGTGTGAAAAAGCATGCACGGCTGCCGGATCGGTAAAGTCATCGGCCGGAACGTAGACTGCTTGAATTGAAGTAATGGCGCCGCGATCGGTGTTGGCGATGCGTTCTTCAAGCTGGGACAATTCCGTGGCCAGCGTCGGTTGGTATCCCAGACGGGATGGCAGGCGGCCCATCAACCCCGACACTTCCGCCCCCGCTTGAATGAACCTGAAAATGTTGTCGATGAGCAACAGGACATCCTTTCGCTCATCATCCCGGAAATACTCCGCCATGGTCAGCGCCGCGTGGCCAACGCGGAAACGACAACCCGGCGGCTCGTTCATCTGGCCGTAGATCATGACGGTGTTCGGCATGACTCCCGCATCCTTCATGTCCCGATAAAGTTCCTCCCCCTCACGACACCTTTCCCCGATTCCGCAAAAAAGACTCACGCCCTGATGCCGCCCCACCATATTGTGAATCATCTCGGTCAGGAGAACGGTCTTTCCGACTCCCGCCCCACCAAAGAGTCCGGCCTTTCCTCCGCGCTCCAGAGGCACCAGCACATCAATCACCTTGATTCCGGTTTCAAATATTTCGGACTTGGTCGACCGGTTCATGAGTTTCGGAGGCGACTGGTGGATCGAACGCCATTCCACGTCAGTCACGCCGGCTTGCTCGTCAATCGGTTCGCCGAACATGTTAAACATCCGCGATAGTGTCGATTTACCCACGGGCACGCGAATTGGTCCGCCAGTGTCTTCGACCAACTCGCCGCGGCTCAACCCCTGCGTCGGGGTCATCGCGATTCCCCGGACATGAAAGCGATCCAGGTGGGTCATCACCTCAATCCGGACCTTGCCCCCGGTACCAGCCCGCAAAAGATTCTGGCAGGAGGGCAAATGTTCAGGAAAATTCACATCGACGACGCTACCCCGGACGGACGCGATGGTTCCGAGGTTTTTTGGCGTCCCGTTTTGGCCGCTGATGTCCGCCGGAGCTTTGACTGTTACCAAGGTTTGCATGGCCGATTTCTATAGCGCGGCTGCTACAACCGCCCGCACAGGTCGTGTCTGGCCCTCAATTCGCCGCGCCCGCCACATGTAAAAAATGGCGGGATAGACCAACAGTTCCATCAGGGTCGAAGTAACAACGCCTCCGATCATGGGTGTCGCGATGCGCTTCATTACGTCGGCACCCGCGCCGTGGCTCCAAAGAATCGGCAAAAGCCCGGCGATAATTACCGCCGCGGTCATTGCCTTGGGACGCACGCGCTTGACGGCACCGTGATAGATGGCGTCACGCAGGTCGTTGAAACTGCGCATCCGGCCCGATTTGACCCATTCGTCGTAAGCCAGCTCGAGGTATAAAAGCATGACCACCCCCGTCTCCGCATCCAGGCCAGCCAGGGCAATGATGCCGATCCACACCGCCACGCTGAGGTTGTAGCCGGAGAGGTAGAGCATCCAAAATGCACCCACCAGGGAGAACGGAACCGCGAGCAGGACGATCATCGTCTTGATGGCGGAACGGGTGTTCAGGTAGATGATCAGTAGAATGAGGAGGAGCGTGATGGGAATGACCGTCAACAGGCGTGCCTTGGCGCGCATCATGTACTCATACTGGCCGCTCCAAAATACGTTGTAGCCGCTTGGCAGTTTGATCGTTCCCGCAGCCATGGCGTCGGCGACGGCGCGGCGCGCCATGACCACATACGTGCCCACATCGATGTTCTTCACATCCACATAAATCCACGCGTTGGGGATTGCCGCTTCACTCTTGATGCCCATCGGCGCGCGCACGGTCTCGATTTTCGCCAGTTGCGCGAGGGGCACCTGGGCGCCCGTGGGTGTCGGAACGATGATTTCGCGCAATGACTCGAGGCTTTCCCGGAAGTCGCGGTCATAGCGCAGGTTGACCGTGTAACGCTCCAACCCTTCGACTATCGTCGTGAGCGGCATGCCGCCCAGGGCGACTTCCAGCACATCCTGCACATCGGCCAGCCGCAGGCCATACCGTGCGATTGCGTCGCGGTCGATGGTGAACTCGATGTAATTCCCGCCCATGACGCGCTCGGCAAACACGCTGGTCGTGCCGGGCACCCGCCGGATGACCGCTTCAATCTCCGAGGCGATTCGCTCCAGTTCGACCAGGTTTCCGCCACTCACCTTGATTCCGACCGGGGTCTTGATGCCCGTGGCCAGCATGTCGATGCGCGTCCTGATCGGCATGGTCCAGGCGTTGTTCAGGCCCGGGAACTGAATCGCCGCATTGAGCGCTTCAACCAGTTCGTCGGCCGTCCGCTGACGGTGGCCGAGGATCTTTCCGGCAGAATCCTTGATGTCCACCACCGGCCAGTCCCCCTCGTCTTTCAACATGATGGTCGTCTCGATCATGTCAAAGGGTGCCGGGTCCGTTGCCGTTTCCGCGCGCCCGACTTTGCCAAACACATGGTGTACTTCCGGGAACTGTTTGATGATCTTGTCGGTTTGTTGAACGATTTCACGCGCCTTGGTGGGGGAGATGCCGGGAAATGTCGTCGGCATGTAGAGCAAGTCCCCTTCATAGAGCGGTGGCATGAATTCCGATCCCAGGTTCTGGAATGGAAAGGCCGCGCCCGCTCTGACTGCCGCTGCTTTCAGATTTCCTTCAGGCAGATGATTCACCACGATCCGATTCCACGGGAAGAACACCCAGGCGACGATGGCGGCGGCGGCAATTACCACGAGCTTGCGCCAGTGGATTACGAAATCGATCACCGGATGATACAACCACATCAAGACCCGGTTGATGGGGTTCTTCTCCTCGGG
>JAYUBJ010000199.1:0-7024 GCA_043740915.1 Verrucomicrobiota bacterium | reverse complement strand
AGGTCCAATGGCGATTTTGGGAAACCTCAGCGAGCAACTCCACCAAGTTGATTTCCGCGCCGCCAAGGATGCGGCGGGCGTGGTCAACGAAAAGAACTCGCTTCATGTGGAGCCGAATGTCGCCACCCGTGCGTCGGTTGCCGCCGGTTCACGCTGACGCGACCGCACCGGTGTCCGCCGCGCCCTTTTTTACGCTGAAATCAGTGGCTTGATGTAAGCACGAGCACTTGTTCGAGCGTGGAAATGCCTTCCTGGCATTTCATGAGGGCGACTTGGCGCAGGTTGAGCATGCCTTCACTAACGGCGATCTTGGCGATCTCCATGCCGCTGGCGCGTTTGAGAATGATTTTGCGGATTTCGTCGGTGACGGTCATGATTTCGATGATGGCGCAGCGGCCGGAGTAGCCAGTGTTTTTGCAGCGATCGCAGCCGCGGCCCTTGAAGAGTGGCACTCCATCGAACAGCTTGGGATCAATGGACAAATCCTCGAACATCTTGGCCGGATACTGCATCGGCTCCTTGCAGGACGGGCAAATGCGGCGCATCAAGCGTTGGGCGCAGGAAAGAATTACGGACGAGGAGATCAAGAAGGGCGCGATGCCCATGTCATCCATGCGTGTAATGGCGCCGGGCGCGTCGTTGCAGTGCATCGTGCTCAAGACCTGGTGGCCCGTGAGCGCGGCCTCGACGGCGATCTCGCAAGTTTCCTCGTCGCGGATTTCTCCGATCATGATGATGTCCGGATCCTGGCGGAGAATGGAGCGGAGGGCGGCGGCAAAGCTGAGGCCGATGTCCTTTTTGATCGGCACCTGGTTGATGCCGGGGATCTGGAATTCCACCGGATCTTCACACGTAATGATGTTGTAGTCTGGACTGTTGAGTTCGTTCAGGCAGGAATAAAGTGTGGTCGTCTTGCCGGAGCCGGTCGGGCCGGTGACGAGGATGAGGCCGTGCGGCGAGTCCACGGCGGCTTTCAGGCGCCGAAAGCTGTCCTTGTCCAGGCCGAGCTTGTCCATGCTGGCGGAGAGGTTGGATTTGTCCAGCACGCGGAGCACGGCCTTTTCGCCGTGGACCGTCGGCAGGAAGGAGACGCGCAAGTCGATATCTTTGGCACCCACCTTCATGCGCATGCGACCGTCTTGCGGCAACCGGCGCTCGGAGATGTCCAGGTTGCTCATGATCTTGATGCGGGAGGTGAGCGCGATCTGCAAATTCTTGGGCGGCGGCGTCGCATCCATCAGCGCGCCGTCGATGCGGTAGCGCAGCCGCACCATCTTTTCAAACGGCTCGATGTGGATGTCGCTGGCCTTGTCCTTGATGGCTTGGACGATGATCAGATTGGCGAGCTTGATGACCGGCGCTTCTTCACCCGCGGCGGCGGCGGCCTCGGCGGACAACTCATCCGAGGCATCGGCGACCAACTCGGCCCCGGAGGCTTCCGCCTCCAACTCTTCCGCTTTCTTGGCGGCCTCGATGACGTCCTCCATGCTGGCGCCTTTGCCGCTCTCGAGGTTGCTGATCTTCTCGAGAATCGCCTTTTCGGTGGCGATCATCGGCTGGATTTCCATCCGGGTGATGCGCTTGACGTCGTCGATGGCCAGCACGTTCAATGGGTCGGCCATGGCCAGGTAGAGCGTGTTCTCGAGGCGGGAGATCGGGAGGATTTTGAAATTGGTGGCAACTTCCTTGGGGATCAGGCTCGCGATTTCTGGCGCGATGCCGAGACGGGCGAGGTTGACGGGGGCCACATTCTGCATCCGGCCGGTGGCGACCATCACGTCCACATCCGTGACGTAGGATTTATCGACCAACAACTTGAGCAGCGGCTTGCCTTCCTTCTTCTGCAATTCGAGCAGTTCTTCCACCTGCTTCGGCGTCAGCAAACCATCCTCCACGAGGGAGTCGGCTAGCTTTTCGGCACGAGATTTAATGGGGGGCATAATCGTGCTTCGGGTTTAGCGGAACACTTTTTTCAACGATTTCACCAGGTCCGGCGGGTTGGCAATATACCACAGCAAACGGTTGGGGGTGGAGCTTTGCAGTTCAGCGGCGGCGGCCTTGTTGAAGGGATTGGCGGTGGCCACCATGATGGTCTTGCTCATCCGGTCGAAGGGCAGCACACACCAGCGGCGGCAAACGCCCTTCGGAAAGCTGCGCGCCAACTCGATGTCCACGTCGTATCTTTCGATCGGCAGATACCCCAACCGGGATTTTTCGCAAATCAATTTGACCGATTTGTCCAAGGGCATCAGCCCTTTGTCGGCGAGCGTCTGGAGAAAAGGCTCGTTGGCCTGGCCGGGATCACCCTCGTCCGGGGTATTCCAATACAGGCTGAAATCCCCGGCGTTGATCAGCTTGCTTTCCACGAAAATCTTTTGCATGAGCTGTTTGCCATCGTCCACTTCGCCGGCCGTACCCCCTTTGGTTTTGGAAGGCTCGGACTTGGCGCTGCTCATCAAGGCACTGTCCGCCATCGCCGACGGGGCGGCGGCGAAACTGTTCGCCTTGCTTTCGATGTCCGCCAAGGCTTTCTGGACCTCCGTGTCGTTGGGGAACCGCTGCAAAATAGTTTCATACTCCATGATCGCCGACGACAACTGGCCCAGTTGCATATAGGCTTGGGCGATGCGCTTGGCGGTGCTGACCACGTCCTGCTCGCGGTCCAGCTTGACGTAGGCTTCCTTGAGGATTTCGAGCGACTGATAGTCCTGCGGCTGGGATTGAGTGATGACCTCAAACATCTCAATCGTCTGCTGCAGTTGCGCGGCTTCGGCTTCAGTGATGGCTGCGGGCATAGCTCGTTCTTTTTCTCACGACGGAAACGGTTTTGTCGAGCGTGGTTTTCAAAATCCCCACCGCACCGTCTCGATGGCCTGGTCGATTGGGGAAGAGGCTATCGCTTCGTGACCCACAAAGCAACTCCGCATTCGCCGCCGGTGGGCCAGCGCACCTCGAGGCCAAACTCCTTTTCCGTTGGCGGATTCACCGACAATCCTTTACGCTGCGTTTGTGTCTGCCGGTTTGATCCAATCCAACCACCCCGCCGGGCGTCGCTGCCGCCGGCCTCCACCTTCAGACTGTCCCCGGCCACCGGCTGCTTGGCGGCCCGATTGGAGGGTGTCCGGGCTTGATCAAATGCGAATTTGACGCGAGAACTTATTAACTCCTAACCGTACAACTCCGATGAGCAACCTGCATATTCTGGTGATCGGCGCGGGTTCCGCCGGCAAGCGGCACGCGCGGAATTTGCGGCAACTGGATTGTCACGTCAGTTGCTTCGACCCGCGGCCCGACCGTTTGGCGGAAGCCGCGCAGGAAGGCACGTTGGAGGACCGTTTCACCGATATGAAGCGCGCGATTCCCGCCGCCACCTACGACGGCTTTGTGATCGCTTCTCCGCCGGTGTTTCATGTGGAGCAGATGGTGCAACTCGCGGCCACCTCACGCTGGATTTTTTGCGAAAAACCCTTGGGCGTGGATACCCCTTCAGCCAAACGGGTCGCGGCGGCCTCCGCGCGGGTGCTGCTGGGTTACACCCTTCGTTGGTGGCCGCCGGTGGCGGAATTTCGCCGCCGCTTGTATGCGGGTGAGATCGGCCAGGTGCGCCACCTGCGTTTTGTGCTGAGCGCGCATCTGGCCGACTGGCATCCCGGCGAGCGTTACCAGGATTTTTTCATGGCGAGCAAGGAGCAAGGCGGCGGCGCGCTCCTGGGCGGGAGCCACCTCATCGATTTAATGCTCTGGATTTTGGGCCGCCCGGCAAATCTCTTCGCGCGGGCGGACAAAATCTCGGACCTGGAGATCAACACCGAAGACAACGTGGACATCCTCGTCTCCTACGCTTCCGGCCTGCGCGTGAATCTCCACCTGGACTTGAATGGCCGTCCGCATGAGCACCGCATCACCGCCGTCGGCGAAGCGGGCACGCTGACGTGGTCTTTCGAGGACAATGCCGTGAAATTGGGCAAGACCGGCGAGCCAAAATGGGAGGTGCAATCGTTTTCGTGCGAGCGGAACGAAATGTTTCTCGGCGCCGCCCGTGAATTTCTCCGCCTGGTTATCGGCGAAACGGCCACGCCATCGTGTTCGGTTGCCGATGGCCTTGCGGTGCTGGAGATTTTGGACGCCTGTCACCAAAGCGCGGAAACGGGCGCCGCCGTGGCCCTCTGATCATGCGCGATTCCTTTCAGTTCATCCGCCACACCACCCTTTTTCTGGCCGGGGTGGCGGTTTGGAGCGGCGCGTTCGGCTCCGCCTCGGCGGCGGTGGACAAATCGAGGCTGCCGGCGGCGGCGGACCGCCCGGTGGATTTCGTCAAGGACATCAAACCAATTTTCGCAGCCGCTTGTAATTCCTGCCACGGAGTGGAAAAACAGAAAAGCGGCTTTCGCCTCGACGCGCGGGCCGCGGCTTTGAAGGGCGGCGACCTCGGCCCGGCCATCCTCCCCGGCAACAGCGCGGACAGCCCGTTGATCCACTACGTCGCTGATCTGGTTCCCGACCTGCTGATGCCCTCGAAGGGGGAGCGTCTTTCCGCCGCGCAGATCGGCCTGCTGCGGGCGTGGATCGATCAAGGCGCGCATTGGCCGGAGGGCGGGGGCACGTTGGCGGCCAAGAACCCGGCCGACCACTGGGCGTTCAAATCGATGGCGAACCCGTCGGCGCCGAAAACTAAAAAAAACGGCTGGGTGAAAACTCCCGTTGATGCGTTCGTCCTGGCAAAGTTGGAGCAAAAGGGTTTGTCGCCCGCCACCGCTGCGGACAAACGGACGCGGTTGCGGCGCGTCACGTTTGATCTCACCGGCCTGCCGCCCACGCCGGAAGAAGCGGCCACCTTCCTCGCGGACAAATCACCTGACGCCTTCCAACAAGTGGTGGAGCGGCTCCTGGCTTCACCGGCCTACGGCGAGCGCTGGGCGCGGCATTGGCTCGATGTGGTCCGCTACGCCGAGTCCAACGGTTACGAGCGCGACGGCACCAAGCCCAGCGCGTGGCGCTATCGCGACTACGTGATTGACTCGTTAAATCACGACAAACCCTTTGACCGTTTCCTGACCGAGCAAATCGCCGGCGATGAACTGGAAGGCACCACTGCCGAAACGCAGATCGCCACGACGTTCTTGCGCCTGGGAACCTGGGACGACGAACCGGCGGACCATCTGCTGGACCGCTACGACCAGTTGGATGACGTCGTTGGTGTCGCGGCGACGGCGTTTCTGGGTCAGACGCTCCGCTGCGCCCGTTGCCATGACCACAAGTTCGAGCCGTTCACGCAAGCCGACTACTACCGGTTTCTGGCGTTGTTCGAGCCGCTCAAGCGCCCGCAGAAGGAAATTTCCCTGACGCACAAAAAAGAGTTCGAGCGCTTGGTTGGCACGACGGCGGAATTGAAGGCCTATGACGAGGCTGTGGCCAGGGCGGATGCCGAGGTTGCGGCGGTGCAGAAACAATTCGATGGCGCAAACCCCGAGCTTCGCGCGCAATTATTCGCCACCAAAAAAAGCGCCCTGCCGGCCGATGCGGCCACCGCTTTCCAAACCGCGCCGGAGAAACGCACCGACGCGCAAAAAGAGCTGGTTTTGAAACATCAGGAGGCGTTGAACACGGAAATTCGCGCCGCCGCTCCCAGCGGACAGAAGGAGAAACTGGAGGGGTGGCAGAGGCAGATCGCAGCCATCAACGCCGCGCGGCCCCAGCCGTTGCCGACGGCGTACATTTGGTATGAGGACACGCCGGAAGCGCCGCCCACGCGCATCCTCAAGCGCGGCGTGCCCACCCGTCCTGGCGAGGAAGTCGCGCCCGGCGTGCCGGTGATTTTGGCCGTCCATAAAATGGCGCCACCCACGGCGTTGGCGAAATCAACGGGCCGCCGTTTATGGCTGGCCCGCTGGCTCACGCAGCCGGAGCACCCGCTGGTGGCGCGCGTCCTGGTCAACCGCGTCTGGCAATGGCATTTCGGCGAAGGCCTGGTGGCAACAGAAAATGATTTCGGCGTCATGGGCCAGCGGCCCAGCCACCCCGAGTTGCTCGATTGGCTGGCGCGCGATTTCATCGCCTCCGGCTGGAGCCTCAAGCATCTGCACCGGCGAATCGTCTTGTCGAGCACCTACCAGATGTCCGCCGCGCCGAACGCGAGCGCCGCGCGCCTCGACCCCGACGAGCGCCTGCTCTGGCGCTGGAAGCCACGCCGGCAGGAGGCCGAAGCGGTGCGCGACGCAATCCTGATGGTCAGTGGCCAGCTCAACTCGCAGCGCGGCGGGCCGAGCGTTTTCCCGCCGTTGCCGCCCTCGGTGCTGGCCGGCCAGGACAAGCCTGGCAACGGCTGGGGCAAATCCAACGAGCGTGAGGTGGCTCGTCGCAGCGTTTATATTTTTGTCAAACGCAGCCTGGCCGTGCCGGAGTTGGAACTGCTCGACACGCCGGACACCGCCGCCAGTTGCGAGCAGCGGATGGTTTCCACCACCGGCCCGCAGGCGCTCACGTTTTTGAACGGGGAATTCACCCGCAAGCAGGCGCACTATTTTGCCGCCCGATTGGAGCGCGAAGCGCAGGACGACGCCCGGGCGCAAATCCGCCACGCCTTTGAACTGGCATTGAGCCGGCCGCCGTCGGCCAGGGAATTAAGCGAAGCGCTGCAATTTCTGGCCGCGCAGCAACAGCAAATCGAAAGGGAAACGCCCGGGACCAAACCGGAAAACCCGGACGCGCGGCAAAAAGCGCTCGCCGCCTTCTGCCTGGTGCTGCTCAACACCAACGAGTTTTTCTATTTGAATTGAGACAACGCCCAGTTCAGCGCGCCCAGGACGTTGTCGATGACTCCGGCGATCTGCGGATTGATCGCGGGCGGGGTTTGGCGGATAGCGTCTAGCGTCTGGGGTGCGGCATCCTGGGCGTGCGCGGGCACGAAACCGGTGAGGGCTATCCCGATGTGGGCGGCGGCGTGGACATGTTGCTACCGCGCCGGTTTGAAAATGCGGTTTTTCATTCAACTTTAAGGTCGGCCGCAACCCGAGGCTGCGCTCGG
>JAYUBJ010000198.1:0-2087 GCA_043740915.1 Verrucomicrobiota bacterium | reverse complement strand
CGCCTTGCCTTTCAACCGCGGATCCGCGGCGCCGGAAAATCGGTTCCCGTCGAACCCAATCGCCTGACAGGCGCCAAAAGTGGTCACCGGACTGAGCTTGTGTCCGCGTCGTTCAAGCTCTTTAAGCACTTCGAAGGGAAAGGCCTTCTCAATCTTCAACTCGTCCGGCTTCCATTGGTGATGAAATCGCGGCGCGGCCAGCGCTGCCGAGGGCGATTTGCCGAAATCCACGACTTGGATGATCGCCAGGGCCGTTTGACTGATGATCGTCGGACCGCCCGCGGCCCCGGCGGAAAAAACCGGCTGGCCATCCTTGAGCACAATCGTCGGCGACATGCTCGAGAGCGGGCGCTTGCTAGGAGCAACAGCATTGGCCTCGTTGCCGATCAAACCAAAATAGTTTGGTACGCCGAGCTGCGCGGAAAAGTCATCCATCTGATTATTCAACACCACGCCCGTGCCAGGGATCACGACCTTCG
This sequence comes from Verrucomicrobiota bacterium, assembly GCA_043740915.1. Taxonomy (GTDB): domain Bacteria; phylum Verrucomicrobiota; class Verrucomicrobiia; order Limisphaerales; family JAYTXL01; genus JAYTXL01. The sequence goes on along the minus strand of JAYUBJ010000198.1, from coordinate 1,608 downwards.
ACCCGAACGAGGTGTTCACCGTTTGCGTAATGGCCACCCAATTCCCCTCGGCATCCGCCACGGAAAAATGCGTGGTATGCTTGCGCTCGAACAAATCGGTGTCGGCATTCCCCGGCATGCCGTGAGTCGGAACCAGGGCGGCGCGCGTTTTGTCGATCTTGCGCGCAAGTATCGCCGCGTAGTCGCGGGAAACCAGCCCGCGCGGCACCAGCGCAAAGTCTGGATCGCCCAGCCAGAACGCACGATCCGCAAACGCCAGTTTCATTGCCTCGGCCGTGAGGTGGATAAAATCCGCCGAGTCCGCACCGAGCGACTTGAGCTCAAAGTGCTCGAGGATATTGAGAATTTGCGCGACATGCACACCCCCCGAACTCGGCGGCGGAAACCCGATGATCTCATAACCCCGATACGTCGTGCGCAGCGGTTCGCGCAGCTTGGCGCGATAATTCTTAAAATCCTCTGCCGTGATCAGCCCGCCATTTTGTTTCATCCAATTGCCTGTGACCCGGGCAAAATCACCTTCATAAAACCACCGCGTCCCCTGCTCCGCCACGGCGCGATATGTTTTCGCCAGATCGGCCTGCTTCAACACGTCCCCGAATTTCCACGGATCGCCGGAAGCGTCGAGGTAAATGGCCGCAGCAGCGGGAAACTGTTTCAAATCCTTCGCGGTGTCACGCAGGCGTGCGGCATAACTGGGCGTGATGACAAAGCCCTTTTCGGCGAGCTGCGCGGCTTTGAGCAGGGGATCGCGCAGCTTGAGCTTTCCGTAATGGGAAACGGCGAAGTCGTAAGCCGCCAGCGCACCAGGCACGCCCGCAGCGAGCGGGCCGGTCTGCGAAAGTTTTGGATCAACTTTTCCATTGCGCAAAAACATATCCCGCGTGGCCGCAGCGGGAGCCGTCTCGCGCCCATCAATCGCAAAGATCTTTCCATCCGCCGTCCGCACCAAAATAAAGCAGCCCCCTCCGATGCCGGAGTTGTGCCCATCCACCACCCCGAGCGTCAGGGCGGCAGCAACCGCGGCATCCACCGCATTGCCGCCCGCCTTCATTGTGGCGATGGCGGCATCCGTCGCCAGCGGATGCACCGTCGCGACCACGCCGTGCGTACCGGCGGCGGCAGCGCGACCGATGGGTTGGGCGAACGAAATCGCCAGCAGAAAAACAGCGTAAACAATAAACCGGAGGCGGACGGTGTTCACGCTTTCATTAAACAAAATCTATTCGCAGGCGCAACGGCATTTGCGGATGATGCAACACCGGGTGTGATTAGGAGTGGGTGAGGTCGGAGGGAGAATCTCGCTGCGCTCGCCTCGCTACGCTCGAGCTGGGGTTCGACGGAGTCTCACCCCACCCCGGGGTGCCACCTCTCGGTGGGGCAAGACTCCGTCGAGCCCTGACCGCCGAAGCAGGAGGCGCGAGGCAGGCGAGCATCTCCGTTTAGGGATCGATCCTACGAACGCGCATCCGCAAATCAGGCCCCGTCGCCACCCACTTTTAATCACACCTTGCAACACACGTACCTTCATTTCGGTCTCTTGGTAGAAAGGGCTGCCCTGCTATTGTCCTGGGGAGTATAGGATGACCTCTCCATTGTCGGAAACCA
>JAYUBJ010000197.1:0-2089 GCA_043740915.1 Verrucomicrobiota bacterium | reverse complement strand
ACCACGCATAGCCGCCGAAATAGGGGTCCGGTGCATTCACCAGCAGATAATTCAACCCGGGCAATCCGAGTGCGTCGGGCAGCCAGCGGTAGCCCTCCATGCTGTCGCCCAGTCCGTGCAGCACGACCATGAGTTGGCGTGAAGCCGGATCGGCGGCGGGAATTAATTCAGTCGTCAGCATGGGTTGGATCCGGCGGCGCAACCGGGCTAGTCAGACAGGCCGGCGGGGCGTGGCTTGAGTTTCACCACGGGATATTTGGACTTGGACGGCCCGGGCTTTTTGCCGGGCTTGGCTCCATTGGCCTCCAGGGTGATGAATTCCAACTGGCTCCGACACGGCTGACTGCCGCGCTTCAACGCCGGTCGGCTGTACGAGCCATCGGCTTGCAGGAAGCGCACCTTCACGTTGTCGGCCAGCGCCAACGCAAACAATTCATTGGTGATGCGCTCGCGCAAATTGCCGTCCTCCACCGGAAACACCACCTCGATGCGGCGGAAAAAATTGCGCGGCATCCAATCCGCGCTGCCCACGAAAATTTCCGGCTGGCAGGCATTCTCAAAATAGAAAACCCGGCTGTGCTCGAGAAACCGGTCCACGATGCTCCGCACGGTGATGTTGTCGCTGACATCTTTAAGCTTCGGCCGCAGGCAGCATATGCCGCGCACGATCAGGTCGATCTTCACCCCGGCTTGCGAGGCGCGATAGAGCGCTTCAATGATCTGGCGATCCACCAGCGCATTCATCTTGGCAAGGATGCGGGCGGGCAGACCCTGTTGGGCGTGGAGGGTTTCCCGCTCGATCAACGCCAGCATGCGGGCGTGCAATTCAAACGGCGCCACCAACAGCTTGCGCGTGCCTTGAAACTGGCAGATCCCAGTCAACAGATTGAACAAATTGGTGGCGTCCTCGCCAAAGTCCGGCCGGCACGTGAACAGGCCGACGTCCGTGTAAACCCGGGCCGTGGTGGGATTGTAGTTGCCGGTGCCCAGATGGACGTACCGCCGGATGGCATCGTCGTCGTTCCGCACCACCAGGCACATCTTCCCGTGAATCTTGAAGCCGACCAGGCCATAGACGACATGCACGCCCGCCTCCTCCAGCCGGCGCGCCCATTGGATGTTGTTCGCCTCGTCGAAGCGCGCCTTCAACTCCACCACGGCGGTGACCTGCTTGCCATTCTTCACCGCCTGCATCAACGCCCCGACGATGCGCGGGTCGCCGCCCGTGCGGTAGAGGGTTTGTTTGATCGCCAGCACCTTCGGGTCTTCGGCGGCCTCGTCGAGAAAATCCACCACGCTGCTGAAATTCTCGTACGGATGATGCAGCAGGATGTCATGCTTGCGGATGGCGGCGAACAAATCGGTTTCGCCGCGCAATGCCAGGGCCACGGGCGCGATGAACGGCGGGTCGCGCAATTCCGGTGAATGGTCCCCTTCGTAAATCGCCATCAGGCGGATCGGGTTCAACGGACCGTCGATGATATATAAATCGTCCTCACCCAGGTTCAGGGTCTCGAGCAGTTGCGCGCGGATTTCCAGCGGGCAATCGCGCTCGACTTCCAACCGGACCGCCGCGCCTTTGCGGCGATTGTGCAGTTCGTTCTCCACCGCCTTGAGCAGGTTGGAGCTGTCCTCTTCGTCGATGTAGAGCTCGCTGTTGCGGGTCACGCGAAAGTGCCAGAAGCCGTTGATCTCCGTGCCCGGAAACAGGTCCGCGAGATAATGGCCGATCAGGTGGCCGAGAAAAACATAGTCCTGGCGCGAGTCTTTGCGCGGCAGTTTCACCAGCCGCGGCAGCACGCGCGGCACCTGCACGATCGCCAGTCGGCGGCGCGATTCCCCATGCTGCTGCACCGTCAACTGCACCATCATGTTCAGCGATTTGTTGAGCAGTTGCGGAAACGGATGCGCCGGATCGATGCCCAGCGGGGTCAGCACCGGGCGGACTTTGGAGTGATAATAATCGGTGGCCCAGGCTTGGTCGGGGCCTTTCAGCGCGCCAAAATTCAGGAAGCGGATCCCATTTTCCGCCAGGGCTGGCATGAGCTCGTTGCGCCAGCAGGTATATTGCTGCTCCACCATGCGCCGG
>JAYUBJ010000196.1:0-7041 GCA_043740915.1 Verrucomicrobiota bacterium | reverse complement strand
ACAACACCAAGCGCATGACGCAGTTAATTCACCCGCTGGCCGAACGTCAAGCCGTGAGCCACCTTGGTGAATCGCCGCGCCGAACGACCCCTGCGGCTAAATCGACAAATGCTATTTCTTCACCGGCGCCGCGCCCCCGGTCTTTTCCCGAATTTTTTGCCAGCGCTGGTTCCAGTCGACCCAGCTCGCTTCCCACGCTTCACCCACCAGCTTTGCGCGCGCCTTGGGCAGGAGTGCTTCCAGTTTGAGCCGTTCCTTTTGAATGCCTTCCTTGTCGCCCCACTTGAGGTACGCCTCCAGCAGGCTCAACCGATTGTCCGGGTAATCGGGACTCAACGCCACGGCCTTCTCCAAATGGAGCCGCGCCTTGCTGCGGCTGCCAATGCTCGTCGGCCAGCCCGGCGCATCGAAATAGAGCAGTCCCAAGGACCGGTCCGCACCCGCATAATCAAAACCGGCGTCCAGCGCGGTGGCACGTTTGAATTCGCGCTCCATTTCCTCCACAATTTTGAGCGCGCCCAGAAACTTGGTGCGCGCCATCTGCCCCAGATTCAGCGCCAGATAATAATGCCCGGGTGCCAGGTCGGGTTGGCGCGCGGTCAATTGGCGGCACGCGGCAATTCCTTCGTCGGCGATTGCGGCCCGCTGGGTGTCGTTGGTGGCAAATTCCGCCCAGTCAAAGGCCGCCCGCGCAAACTGCCAGCCGAGGTCGGCCTTGGTGGGCTCCAGGCGCAAAAGGTTGCGCGCCGCCAGAAAGCCCTTGTGCGCGCGTCCCGAAAAATCAGCCACTGTGCCGGCCGGCGCGCCGGGCACGGCATTGGTTTGCGCGCCCACGATGCTGACAGACACCAGCAGCCACAGCCACAGCAACACGCCCACACGCACGCGTCCCCGCCGACACGCTGCCGCCGAAGCGCCGGAAAGCCGCCCCAACTCCGGTTTCACACCACCATAATTAGTTATTGCCAACATGATGACCCAACCTATACTGACAAAATGCGATTTAATTGGAAATCCATTCGGTTGGCAACCCTCGTGGTGTCCCTCGCCTTTCTGGGCGCGGGATGCAGCGGGATCAATGCCTCCCGCAGCGTCTCTCCCGCGACCTTCCTTCTCCCGGGACTGATGCAGAACACGCCCGCCCAGCCGCTGCCCGTGGATCTTTCCGCCCTCGCAACCGCCCTCGCAACCGCCCTCGCAACTGCCAGCCACACGCTGGCCCAAGCAAACTAATCCCTATGCGTTTTCCTCTGGCGCTGACGGCGAAGATCGCCAAGCACATCATTAAACACAAGCTCGCGAAGACCCCAAAATTCGCCATGGTGCTGCAGCTCGAGCCGCTGCACACCTGCAATCTAACCTGCACTGGCTGTGGCCGCATCCGCGAGTATTCCACCAGCTTGAAGGACATGATGAGCCTCGAGGATTGCCTCGGGTCCGCCGTCGAATGCGAGGCGCCCATGGTGAGCATCTGCGGCGGTGAACCCTTGATTTATCCGAAGATCGAAGAGCTCGTCGCCGGGTTGCATGAGCAGGGCCGGGTCATTTACATCTGCACGAACGGCATGTTCATGCGGAAAAAAATGCGCGATTACATGGCCGCGCATTACTCGCCGAAGATGGAGCCCAAGATCGCGAAGCTGCTCGCCGGCAAATTGATTACTGAAAAGGAAGTTGAAACGATCCGCCAGGCGGACGACAAGGCCCGCGCCAAAGTCACCATCAAGCCGAGCAAATGGATGTATTGGAATGTCCACGTGGACGGCCTCGAATACACGCACGACCTCATCGTCGAGCGCGAAGGCGTGTTCAAGGAATGCATTGAGGCGATCAAGATGGCGAAGATTCTCGGGTACCAGACCGCGACGAACACGACCGTTTACAAGGAGACCGACGCGAAGGAACTGGAGGAGATGTTCGAGTTCCTCAGTTCGCTCGAGGTGGACGGCCATACGATTTCGCCCGGATACGAATATGACGCCGCGAAAAAAGACATGGTCAAGCGCCTCGGCAAACAGCCGGAGGACTTTTTCCTCACGCGCAAAATGACCCGTCAAAAATTCGCGAAGATCCAGGAATGGGGCGAAAAGTTCACCATTTTCGGCACGCCCGTCTATCAGGAATTCCTCGCCGGCAAACGGGAACTGACCTGCACCGCGTGGGCGATTCCGACCCGCAACATCAAAGGCTGGAAAGCCCCGTGCTACCTGATGACCGACGGCCATTATGCCGGTTACCAGGAGATGCTGCGCGAGGTAAAATGGGAGAAATACGGCGTGGTGGATGGCGTGGCGCGCGACTCGCGCTGCGAGAATTGCATGGTCCACTGCGGCTACGACCCCAGCGGCGCCCTCGGCACGAATTACCAGAGCGGCGACAACTGGAAGAACATCAAATACAACTTTGGCGCGAAGCCCAAGCCTTACTATGCCGGCGCAAACGTGAAAGCGTTCAACGGCGTATCCATCGGCAAAGGCCATCTCGCCGAGGCCAAGGCCGCCATCAATTCACCGCGCGCGGCAATGAATGGGGCGCAATCCGTTTTCCAAAGGCGTGAAGAACCGCACCAGCACGAACCCCATGTAGGCAGTCACTGCGGCACGGGCGACACGTCCGAACGTGACGAGTTGCTGGCGAAAATCGCCGACACCAAGAAGGCTGAATAAGCCTTCGCCTGGGCGGCTAGTTTCCAATTGAACCGAAATAATTAATGAAGACACTGTTTCTTTCCCCACCCAGTTTCGACGGCTTTGATGGCGGCGCGGGCGCGCGCTACCAAGCCAAGCGCGAGGTCACCAGCTATTGGTATCCCACGTGGCTCGCGCAACCCGCCGCGCTCGTGCCGGGTTCCAAACTCCTGGATTGCGCGCCGCACAACATCGACATCAAACAGTGCCTCGAACAAGCGAAGGGCTTTGACCACGTCATCATCAATACCTCCACGCCCTCGCTGAAAAACGATTGCAAAGTGGCCGAGGCCATCAAGGCGCAGAAGCCCGCGACCAAGATCGGCTTCGTCGGCGCCCACGCCATGGTGCTCCCGACCGAGACGCTCAAGGCCTCGCCCGCGATCGACTGGGTGGGCCGCAAGGAATTTGATTTCACCTGCAAGGAAGTCGCCGAAGGCCGTCCGCTCGACACGGTCAAGGGACTTTCTTATCGCAACGCCGACGGCAAGATCCTCCACAATCCCGAGCGCGAGATGATCGCGGACATGGATTCGCTGCCGTGGGTGGCGGACGTTTACAAACGCGACCTCGAGATCGAAAAATATTTCATCGGTTACCTGCTCCATCCCTACGTGAGCATGTACACCGGGCGCGGTTGTCCGGCGCAATGCACGTTCTGCCTCTGGCCGCAAACCATCGGCGGACACAAGTATCGCGTCCGCTCGGCGCAAAACGTCGCCGACGAGATGGGCTACATGAAGAAGATTTTTCCGCAGGTGAAGGAATTTTTCTTCGATGACGACACGTTCACTGCGAATCTGCCGCGCGCCCGTGAGATCGCGAAAAAGCTCGGCCCGCTTGGGGTGCACTGGAGTTGCAACAGCCGGGCCAACCTGGATTACGACACCATCAAGAGTTTAAAAGACAACGGCCTGCGCCTGTTCCTGGTCGGGTACGAGTCGGGCAATGATGACACGCTCAAACGCATCAAAAAAGGCGTGACCACCGATGAGATGCGGCGGTTCACCAAGGACTGCCACAAAGCCGGCGTGGTGATTCACGGCACCTTCATCCTCGGTCTGCCGGTCGAGACGCGCGAAACCATCGAGCAGACCATCAACTTCGCGAAAGAGCTGGATGTGTTCAGCATCCAGGTTTCGCTGGCCGCGCCGTATCCCGGCACGGAGCTGTACGAGCAGGCGCGGATGAACGGCTGGTTCACCAAGAAGGACAAGACCGATCTGGTGGAGGGCGATGGTTTCCAGCAGAGCGCGCTCGAATATCCGGGCCTGAGCAAGGACGAGATTTACGAAAACGTCGAGCGGTTTTACCACCGTTATTTCCTCCGGCCCAAGCCGATTCTGCGCATCATCAAGACGATGCTCGAGGACAAGGATGTCTGCGTCCGCCGCTGCCGCGAAGGCTATGAGTTTTTCAAAAGCATGGCCCAGCGCCGCCGCGACCTCGTGAACGCCAAAGCCGCCTCCGCCTCGGCGGCGGCCTAAGGTCCCAGCGAGTATCCCGAGTCTGTGAATGCCCAATCGATTACGGCCTTGCCCGCCGCTCCGGCGGCGGAATCCGGCCGACCCGCCGCAGATTTTTCGCGCCCGGTCGTGAAGCCGAAGAAGAGCGCCCTCAAACTGCTCGGCGAAGTCCTCCAGCACGGCGGCCCCGGCTACCTCCAGTTCGCCATCACCAACATTTGCAATGCCGACTGCGGCTTCTGCGGCTTCGCCCGCTCGCAATTCGACCCGAAGAAACGCCGCAGCGTCACGCTCAAGGAAGCGCAGGATGTCGTGGACATCGCGGTGAAGAACCACATCGGCTACCTGCTCTTCGTTGGCGGCGAGCCGATGGTTCATCGCGATCTGCGCGCCATGACGCGTTACGCGGCCGAGCGCGGCATCAAGCCGATGATCTGCACCAATGGCGGCCTGTGGACTGATGAGAACATGAAGGGGCTCGTCAACGACGGATTGAGCAGCGTCATCATGTCCATTGACGCGCACGACATCGCGAAGCACGAGCAGAACCGCGGCCTGCCTGACGTCTGCCGGAAAATCAAACGCGCCAACGAATTCTTCCACGGCGCCGGCATCCAGACCACCGCGAGCATCACGGCGAGCCGGTTGATTGATGATTACGAGAAACTGCCGGCGTTCCTCGAATCGCTCGGTTTCACGAGTTGCACTTTTAGTTATCCGCTCACCGCGCTGGCCAGCAGTTACTTGAGCTTCAGCGACAGCGGCCTGGTAAACTACACGAAGGAGGAGTTGTTCGGGGTCTTCGAGCGCATCAAGCAAATGAAGCACAACAGCGGCTATCCCGTGGTGAACCCCACCGAATCGCTGACCGAAATGCAGCGCCATTTGCGCGGCGAAAAGGAGAAGTTCGGCTGCCTGGGTGGCCACAAATATTTTTACCTCGACTGGCACCTGAACCTTTACCGCTGCCATTTCTGGGAAACGCCCATGTGCAATGTGTATGACTGGGACGAGTCCAAGCTCATCCGCGACGGCTGCACGCGCTGCATGATCGACTGCTACCGCGATCCCAGCGTGCTCCAGTTTGTCGCCATCAGCGCGAGCGACGCCTGGAACAATCTGAAAAAGGGCAAGCTCGGCGCGGCGGCGAAAAACATTTTTGACACGCGCAACCTGACTTCATTGAAAGCCGTTTGGGACGATCGAAAATGGATTGGAAAAGTCTAGCCGCCGCCGGCACTCATTTCGCCAACCGATCATTCGCCAGGATACCCGCCCCGCAACCAATTTCAAAATGAACCCACCGCGCATGTTTGTTCTGCCGGGCCGCTGCGCCACCGTCGCCTGCGAGCCCGGGCAATCCCCGTTGATTTAATGACCATGGCCAAAGTTCCAACGAAAAACGGCCACGCCCCGCGCGCCGCTGTGACGACGAAATACGACGCCCACCACACCGTGCTGGACAAGACCTATGGCAACCTGGCCGACTTGCGGCGGGAGCTGGCGGATTCCAAAACGGCGGTGGCGGCCCGCCGGGAGATTCTCGACATTTTCGCGCAATGCTCCGATTCCCAGCGTGCCTGGCTGTTGCTCGAGGATTATTTCGAGAAGCTTTCCCTCGCCCGCAAAGACTTCACGGCGACCAACTGGTGGCCGCGACTGCTGGCCGTGACTGGCCGGGAACGGCTCGAGGAAACCGCTCTGTTGTTTCTGCGCGCCAACCGGCCGCTGCCCACGGAGTTGATGCCGCACGCCAATTTCGAGCGCTTCGCGGAAATCGAGCAGACCGAGCAGCAGCAGCAGCTCGTGGAGCAACTGGAACACTGGCTCCTGCCGGCCACGCCCGCGCACCTCGATTCTCCCCGCGCCATCCTCCGCGTGCTGTGCCGCGCGGTCCCCGGCGACAACCAACCGGCGCTGCATCATCTCCTGGTCGAGTTCAGTTTGTTCCGGCCCCGGACGGGGGAAAGAACCAAGTCGCTCGTCGAAGTGACGGAACTGATGACCCGCGCCACGCACGAGCAGGAAATTTTTTCACCGGCGGACTGGGAATTCATCCAATGGCTGTCCGAGACGTACCGCGAGCGGGAGGACTTGTCCACGCCCCTGCGGTTGTCCGGCATTGAACTGCTCCAATGGCTCGCCCGCTGGGGCATCGCGCGGCGGCTGGAAATTGTGGCCGAGCCGGCGCCCCTGGCGTTTCACGGCCAGTTGGCGGAGTTGGTGCCGCATCTCGAGTCCGGTGAGGACGAACTTTTCTTCACGCACAAGTTGAAGCTGCCCGATGGCCGGACCCATGGCCTCGCCGAGGCGCGTTTCTTTGCCGGGCAGCCGCCCTTGGCGCTCGTGGAGCAAACGGTTTATTTGCTGCGCAACGCGCCGCCGCCCGCGCTGCTCGACGCGTGGCTGCAAAAGCCGCGCCTGCCGGTCAAACGGCTGGGCCACCGTTTACTCACCCAGTTGCGCAAGACCCAATCCAACAACGGCACCGATTGGAGCCAGCTTTGCGAGGTCCACACCGCGGTGCCGCAATTCATCTTCGAGTTGACGGACGACGCCGTCCGCCTCCGCCTGCTCGCCCGCAGCGAGCGCGACCAGAGCCTCTGGCAATGGAATGGCCACGAATGGCAGTTCACCGGGCAGACTCCGCGCCGCACGGACAAGCCGGAAATCCTCGACGACCCGCGGCTCGCGCAGGCGACCCTCTGGTTGAGCCGGCTGGATTGGTTCACGCTCGAACCGGGCTTGTGGGTGGGCGACACCAATGAAGATTTTCTCAACGGCCTCGCCGGGGCCTGGCCGGACCGCCCCATCGGTGCGGAATTTCTGGGGAACCCCGCGTTCCACCGTCTCTTCCTTTCGCCGCGCCGCCTCCGACCCCGCTTGGT
>JAYUBJ010000195.1:0-2095 GCA_043740915.1 Verrucomicrobiota bacterium | reverse complement strand
CCACGGGTGACCGGAGGGAATCAGTGGAGATCAAGGTCGAGTGATTCCGCCCCAGCGGGGCGGACGCCAGGGTGCCCCGTTCAACGCAAAGTGGGAGCGTGAGTCGAGGTGGTTCGCCCCGCCGGGGCGCAGAGAATTGCGGGACGGAAACCACGGGTTCAATCCCGCCGCGGGAGTTCACCCGTGGCTACCATCGTGTGCCCCGCTGGGGCCGGTGAGGCGTCCAGGTTCACGCCGGTTCCTGCTGGCTGATGCAGTGGAAGGAGCCGAGGCCCCAGATCAATTCCGTCGAATCAATTCCGATGACGCGCCGGTCGGGAAATTCCTTTTGCAGAATGGCCGGGATTGGGCACGAAACTGAGAAACGCCTGCGCCAACGATGCTGGAGGGGATTGGCTTGCCGGTTCGCCTCCACCCGGCTACGTTCCTCCCATGAATTACATGGAACGTATCACTTTTGACCCGGAGCAATGCAGCGGACGCCCGTGCATCCGTGGCTACCGCATCCGCGTGAAGGACATCCTCGAAATGCTCGCCGGCGGCGCGACGCGCGAGGAGATCCTCGCCGACTTCCCCGATCTCGAAAAGGATGACATCACTGCTGCGTTGCTCTATGCCGCCGCCGGCGCGGATCATGTGGTGTTGAAGGCCGCGTGAAGTTCCTCGTAGATGAGCAGTTGCCGCCCGCGCTCGCGGCTTGGCTGCGCGAGCAAGGTTTTGAATCGTGGCACGTCAGGGAGCTTGGCCTTGCGACTATCAGCGCGGATGCGCGAGGGGATCGAAACGAGTCAACGTAAACAGTCCGTCGAAGATGTAGGAGACGACGTGAGGAGTCTCTAATTTACCCTTCAGGAACCGAGAGATTTGAGACTCGTCACCTCGTCTCCTACGTGCGGAAATGGTTTTTTTAACGGGTTCCTATACGGCATCACGCCGGCTCCTGCTGGCTGATGCAGCGGAAGGAGCCGAGGCCCCAGATCAACTCTGTCGAATCAATTCCGAGGACGCGCCGGTCGGGGGCGCAAAAGTGGGCTTGGTGTCCGGCGCGGTTGCGGCTAAGTTCACGCCATGAAAGTAAAAGAAATTCAGCATTTGGTGGATCGAAGTCCGTTTCGGCCCTTCGCCGTTCGGTTGAACAACGGGGCGAAATATAACTTCAAGACCGCCCGCGACCTCGGCGCGGCAAAAGATGGCCACCTGCTGTTTTACTTTGCGGACTCCGGAGATGTGGTGTTCATCGACGCCGACAGCATCGTGGAGGTCTTCGCGCGCTGACGCGCCATCCGCGCGAGGTGCTGGCCGTGCCGAGGAGAGATGGAATCGGAAGTTCTCGCCCAAATCTGACGCACGGAAACCACAGCCGATGGCCGACCCATCCAAATAGTCTCGTGGATGCCAGTGGTCGGCCCATTGGAGCCAAGCCCAAATGATGATATTCAAGGATGGTCAAGGGAAACCCATGAGTTATCCAGTTGGAGTTCAAACTTTAGTTTGTCCCGGCGCCCGCTTGGATTGGTGGCGCGTGGCGTCTCGCCCGCCATTTTCGGCACGCGCCGAAAACCTCCCTCCACCTCAGCGAGGCCCCGTTCGGTTCGCAGTGGGCACGCCGGATCCTTCGGCGCGACGCCGAAGGGAGCGACCGGGACGGGTCGCGCTACCCATTCGCTGCCCATCCGCGTCATTCGCGGGCCGTATTTCCGGCAGGTCGTTTGAATGAGCGATGCCGTAATTTTTCCCCTCGCCAAAGCTGCGATCCTGATCCATCAAATGCGGGTGATCGATGGCAACCTCGACTTCGCGCTTGAAATACAACTTTGATCGGGACACATTGAACACATGGGAAAAGTCATCGTCAAAATCAAACTCACGAATCAAGGCGACCTCATGGCCGTCCACCGCAAGCTCTCGAAGGCCAGGCCGCGCACGGTGGAAGTCGAGGCGCTGGTGGATACCGGGGCCACGCGCCTCTATCTCAAGCCCAGCGTCATCAAGAAACTGGGACTGGAACGCACCGACACTGTCCGCTCCCGAACCACCAACGGCGACGCCATCCGCTACAAATACGAAGCGGTGCGCTTGGAATTGATGGGACGCG
>JAYUBJ010000194.1:0-2103 GCA_043740915.1 Verrucomicrobiota bacterium | reverse complement strand
TGAATTTCTTGACGATGGCCCGCCGACGCACCATTTCCACCAGGCGCCCCAGTGCATACTTGATGTCGCTTTGAATCGCGAGCTGCACCTTGCGGTTCTTGTTGTGTTCCGAGGCGTCGATGTCGATATGCACGATCGTGCCCGTCTCGCAAAATTTTTCCACCTTGCCGGTGACGCGGTCGTCAAAGCGCACGCCGAAAGCCAGCAGCAAATCCGCACCGTCCTTCAATTTCACCATCGGATCCGTGAATTCCTTGCGGTGTTCGTATTCGCCGCTGACCGCCCAGTTGGCGTAGGCGGTGCCATGCATCCCGAGCCAGCGGAGGGAGAGGGGATGGGTCTCCGGAAACGCGCCGCAACCCATGATCGTGGTCGTCACCGGAATCTGCGTGGCTTCGGCGAACGCGCGCAGGTCTTCGCTCGCCTCGCCGCTGATGATGCCGCCGCCGCAATACAGCACCGGCCGCTCCGCCTTTTCGATCAATCCGATGATCTCGTTCAACGCCAGTTCCTCGGCTTTTTGCACTGGCTCATACCCGCGAATTTCCACCGACTTCGGGAACACCGGCTGGGCTTTGGATTGCTGGATGTTTTTCGGCACATCCACCACCACCGGGCCGGGCCGCCCGCTGCTCGCGATGTAAAATGCCTCCTTGATGACGCGTGGAATGTCGTTCACATCCGTCACCAGGTAGCTGTGCTTTACGATCGGCAGCGTCAGGCCGAAGAAATCGGTTTCCTGGAAGCCGCCCTTGCCGATCATCGCCTGCGGGACCTGGCCGGTGATGGCCACCAGCGGAATGGAATCCATATACGCGTCGGCAATGCCCGTGACGAGGTTGGTCGCGCCCGGCCCGCTGGTGGCCATGCAGACGCCCGGCTTGCCCGTGGCACGCGCGTAACCTTCGGCGGCAAACGCGCCGCCCTGCTCGTGCCGCGGCAGGATGGTGCGAATCTTCTTTGATTTCGTCAGCGCCTGGTGAAATTCCATGCTGGCGCCGCCGGGATAGGCGAAAATCGTATCCACCCCTTCGCGTTCCAGGCAGGCGACGAGGATTTCGCTGCCCAACATCACCGGACCGATTTCGGCGCGTTCGGTGGACCGTTTTGTTTCCGCGTACTCGATGGTTTTGTTCATGCTAGCTTTGCGGTTGAGGCTGGTGGCCGCGGCAATAAAAAACCCACGACCGTTGCCAGCCGTGGGTTCTTGTCGAAATCGTGGTTACGCGCGACAAGCGCCAACGGCGTCGTCTCCGAAGACGACGGCCAGTAGATTGACGTGCAGCGCAATATTCATCGGGGGCAAATTAATCAGCCGGCTGCTGCCGGTCAAGCGTGTTTTGAGGGGGTGATTTCAACACGATTTAGCTGGGCGGCAATGAGCTTCGCGACGCTCCGGACGCGCGGCTCGGAAAGCAGGCCTAATTGGTTCCCCAAAACCTCGGCGGTGTGGATTTCGCCACGCACAAGATATTTCCATCCCAAGGTGGCATCGGGTTCGATGCCGAGCGGCTGTTTTTGCGCGCGGATAACCAGGACATCGCCGTCATATTCCTGGAAACGATGTTGGCGGAACGCTTGTACATGGATGGATTCAAAGTCCATTTGGCGGCGGCTCTTGGATGCAGGCAAACGAATGTGGAAACCGCTCAAAATGTTCGAGAGCGCACGCTCGCCACCCGCCCGGGCAATGTTTTGGATCCGCCGGCCACGGCTGGCGAGATGCCTCAGCCACAGGGTAGGGGGCCGCTCGCGAAACCTTTCCAGTTCGCTTTCAATTCGTCGCCACCCCCGCCAGCCCACCCTCTGAAGGCGGTTAAGCCCGGGTTTTACGCGTGGGTAATCATGACTCCGCCCTTGGATCGTAATCACCAGCGCCACGGGCTCTTTCGCCGCCCGTAGTTGGCGGGCCATCTCCATGCTGAGGCTGCCCCCAAAGCAAAAACCGCCGAGGTAATACGGGCCGTGGGCTTGGACGGATCGCAGTTGAATCACGTAGCGCCGGGCCATTTCCTCAAAATTATCAATGGGCGGTGTCTGGTCGTCGAGTCCCGGGGCTTGGAAGGCGTAAAACGGCTGATCCAATCCCAAATGTCCGGCCAG
>JAYUBJ010000193.1:0-7077 GCA_043740915.1 Verrucomicrobiota bacterium | reverse complement strand
GCCGGGGCTTGTCAGTGGGGTGCCTTCTGCCGCTGCTCCGCAGCTTCCGCAGGCGGGCGCAACTGCAGGAAACCGAGATGCACCCGGTTGCTGCTTTGCCAGCATTTTCTTGTTTCCACTCGGCGGGCGCGTTATATGATGCGCCACTCTTTGCGCGGACGATGGCAATACCGCCAGCGTCGCGCGCGAGTGATTATTGATGAACTCATCCACGATGCGCGCCGTTGGCGTGATTCCGGGCAAACGCGAAGTCCGCCTGCTCGACCACGCGGCTCCGAAAATCTCGGCGGCGAATGAAGTCAGAATCCGGACGCTCGAAGTGGGTATTTGCGGCACCGACCGGGAAATCTGCACCTTCGTCTATGGCTCACCGCCGGCGGGATCTGACTATCTCGTGCTCGGCCATGAATCGCTGGGCGAAGTGGTGGAAGTCGGCTCCGCGGTCACGCGCTTCAGGCCGGGCGACCTCGTGGTCCCCTCGGTCCGGCGGCCTTGTCCGCATGATCATTGCGCGCCGTGCCGCGCGGACTTGCAGGACTTCTGCGCCACCGGCGATTTCACCGAGCGCGGCATCAAGCTGACACACGGTTTCATGACCGAGTATTACGTGGACGAGGAGCAGTATCTCAATCTCGTCCCGCCCCAGCTGCGGGACGTGGCGGTGCTGGTCGAGCCGTTGACCATCGCCGAAAAGGCGCTCGCCCAAGTCTGGCAGGCGCAAGGGCGACTGCCGTGGGCGCCGCCCGCGCCGGAACAGCAACGAGGCAAAGGCCGCACCGCCGTGGTGTTGGGCGCGGGGCCCGTGGGCATCCTCGGCGCCATGACCATGGCGATCAACGGATTCAAGACCTGCGTTTATTCGCGTTCCAAAACACCGAACTTCAAGTCGGAATTGGTCGAGTCCCTGGGCGTGGAATATGTTTCATCCGAGTCGGTCACGCCGGCGCAACTCGCCGAGCGGCTCGGCAACATTGATCTCGTCTATGAAGCCGTGGGCATTCCGAAGATCGCATTCGAGGTGCTAAATGCACTCGGTACGAACGGCGTTTATGTCTTCACCGGCATTCCCGCGCCGAACCAGATGATCGAGATCGACGGCGGGTTGGTCATGCGCAACATGGTGCTGAAAAACCAGGCCATCGTGGGCACCGTCAATGCCGATCGCGCGGCGTTCGAGGGCGCGATCCGCGACCTGGGCGAGTTCAAGAAACGCTGGCCAAAGGCGCTCGCGTCACTGATCACGAGCCGGCATCGGATGGATGATTTTGCCGAATTGTTGCTGGGTAAAAACACGGGGATCAAAAAAGTCATCGCGTTTGATTGAGCGAATGTTATCCGCGTGCCTCACCGCCGAGAACCGGTCTGAAAAATGGGTGGGACGGGCTACCAGCCCGTTTTCGGCGGCAACTTGCCGCCGAAAAGCCCGGCGGGCGGGTAGCCCGCCGGAACAGGCGAGCGGCCTGTGCTCCCCGGAATGGAATTCTCAGATGGTCTCGGAGAAATTATGAGCAAACCTTGGATTGATATTTCCGTGCCGCTTTACAGTGGGATGACGCATTGGCCCGACAACCCGCCGGTGGCGATCACGAAGATGCTCGACATGGCCAAGGGCACGGTCTGCAACGTCTCGCTCCTGGCGATGGGCGCGCATACGGGCACGCACATGGACGGACAGAACCATTTCATCCGCCACGGAAAAGGTGTGGACAAGGTTCCGTTCAAGGCCATCATCGGCCGTGCGCGCGTGATCGAAATCAAGGATCGGGTTTGCATCAAGCCGGAGGCCTTGCGTCCCCATAAAATCAAACGCGGCGAGCGCATCCTGTTCAAGACGCGCAACTCGGCGCGCTCGTGGCGGACCGACGCTTTTGACGAGGATTTCGTCTTTATTTCCAGGGAGGCGGCGCAGCACCTGGTTGATTGCGGCATCCAGACGGTCGGCGTGGATTATTTGTCCGTCGGCGGGTACCGGCGCGATGGCATCGAGACGCACCAGATTCTGCTCGGCGCGGAAATCTGGATCATTGAGGGCCTCAATCTTTCCAAGGTGAAGCCGGGCAAATACGAACTGCTCTGCCTGCCGCTCAAGATTCGCGGCTGCGACGGCGCGCCTTGTCGTGCCTTGCTGCGCTGAGAGTCGCAACCAAAGTTGCCCGCAACCGGTAGCCGAAACCTTCAGGTTGCGCTCCGGCGCGGAGGGTCGAGGCGTGTTTGGGCAGATCCGGGGAACGCAGCCTCAAGGCGTGCGGCTACAGGAAGAGGCTGCGGGAAGCGCGAATGTTGGCGGCGACGAACACTTGGGTGCAAATTATTTGACTCTCGGCCACGTCACCTCAAATGCGTGGTGCCTGATGCTTCTCACGTTACCTTCGATTGTAGTACCAGCGTTGGCGGGGTTGAACTCAGGCACACTAATCAACGTAACGTGTCAACATCGCTGCCGCTGCGGCCGAGCCTTGAGCGACTCACGAAGCTGGCGACCGAAGGCCAGGTTGCCCGCGCCCGTGAACTTCTCGAACAAGAGCCGGAACTGGGCCGGGCCAGCTTCTTCTCGGCGTGTGCCGTGGGCGAGGTGGATTTCGTGAAGCAAGCATTGCATCAGGTGCCGGAGCTGGCCGTGCGTCCGGGCGGGCCGTGCCGCTGCGCTATGCCCGCTTTTCCGGATTCCTGCGGACCAACCCGAAGCGCACCGGACAGATTGTGCGGATCGCGAGGCTCCTGCTTGAACAAGGCGCGGATCCCAACTCGACTTCGACGATCTGGCCGGGTTGCGGTTGTTTTTAGATCACGGGGCCGCCGCGAACCTGGGCAACCTCGTTGGCGATGGGCTGATTCATTGGGCCATCAGCACCGGGCGCGGCATCGAGTTCATCGAATTGCTCGCCGGGCGCGGTGCGGATCTGCGGGCGCGCAATTCGGAAGGGCTGACGCCATTTCAGCAGGCGTCACGCCTCGGGCACACGGCGGTGGTGAAGTTTCTGCTGCGACGCGACGCGGGTGACGACTTGAGCGTCAAGGAGCAATTCATCGTCGCCCCGGCGATTCTGACGAATGCCACCCGTGTGCTCGCAATGAGCACCATCAACCGCATGTTGCGCGCGCGCGAACGTATGCAGCAGTTGTTCGCTGAATCCGAAGGCACCGAGGGTGCCCGGGGAACCCAGTTTCTCTCGCAGGTGAACCGGGTCGAGCGGGAGGGGATTCTGCTCCTCAACGCCATGCGCTGGATTTACATGGCGCTGGGCGCCTTCGCCGCTGCCAGCCTGGTCACTTTGCTGGGTGCGGTGGCCGAACAATTTGGAAATGAGATCCTCATGGGCATCGTCGTGGGGGCGGGTTTGTTGCTGGGGTTTACGGGCGTCACGGGGTTGGTCGGCGGCTGTGTGAACTTGTTTCACGCGACCCAACTTTCCCTGGCCAACATCCGGGAGGAAGCGGCTCTGATCCGGGCGCGCCAGGAGCATCAGAAAAATGCGTCCGGGAATCAAAATGCCGGGTAGCCAATCCCGCCGGCTGGCTGGGGAGGAATTGACGCTCGCCACGCCGATTCGCAGGCTTCCCGACCGTTCGCGGGTGCCGAAAGAATTTTTTGGACGTGCCGGTTAAAGGATATAAAGTATGACGGACATGCAACCAGTTAAAATCGCAGGCGTGCTCGCCGCCACCGTATTTTTGGCGGCGGGCATCGTCACGGCGGTGCGCAGCGGCGGTCGTGAGCAACCCCGGGGCGTTTCAACCCAGCAGCCAACTACCATGAGTGATTTCAAGAAACCCGATCCGGCGAAATTGCAACAGCAATTGACCCCCGAACAATTCGCGGTCACGCAGCAGTGCGGCACCGAACCCCCTTTTCGCAATGCCTATTGGGACAACCACCAGCCGGGCCTGTACGTGGACGTGGTTTCCGGCGAGCCGCTCTTCAGTTCGCTGGATAAATTTGATTCCGGCAGCGGCTGGCCGAGCTTCACGC
Organism: Verrucomicrobiota bacterium; assembly: GCA_043740915.1. Taxonomy (GTDB): domain Bacteria; phylum Verrucomicrobiota; class Verrucomicrobiia; order Limisphaerales; family JAYTXL01; genus JAYTXL01. The sequence goes on along the minus strand of JAYUBJ010000193.1, from coordinate 3,107 downwards.
GCCCCGTGGCCGGCACCGGGGTGGTCGAGAAGCAGGACTCGGAGTACGGCATGGTGCGAACTGAGGTGCGGTCGAAACACGCGGACTCGCATCTCGGCCATGTGTTTCCCGACGGCCCGGGGCCGACGCGGATGCGCTATTGCATCAATTCGGCGTCGTTGCGTTTCGTCCCGGTGGAGGAAATGGAGCAGGCCGGCCTGGGCAAATATCTCGAACCGTTCGTGCAGGCGGGCCTGGTCAAGGCGGGCACCGGTGCGGCGGTGGAGGAAAAGGCGTCCATGGTGGCGAAGGGTGAGACGGCGATGCTGGCGGGCGGCTGTTTCTGGGGCATGGAAGAAATCCTGCGCAAGATTCCCGGCGTGCTCGAAACGACGGTGGGTTACACCGGCGGCACGGTGAAGAACCCAACGTACGAGCAGGTTTGTTCGGGGCGCACGGGTCACGCGGAAGGGATCCGGGTGGTGTTCGATCCGTCCAAGCTGAGTTATGAGAAGTTGCTGGAGTATTTCTTCCGCATGCACGATCCCACCACGGTGAACCGGCAACACAACGACGTGGGCACGCAGTATCGCTCGGCCATTTTCCACACCAGTGACGAGCAGAAGCAGACCGCCGAACGTGTGATTGCGCAGGTGGACAAGTCCAGCAAATTCAAGCGGCCGATTGTAACGGAGGTCACCCAGGCATCGGTATTTTATCCGGGTGAGTCTTACCATCAGAAGTATCTCGTGAAGAATCCCGACGGTTACAACTGCCACATCCTGCGGGACTAGCCGCGCCATCGATCTGGGTGCATGACGGTGCCCCTACCAAAGTCGTCGATGGCGAAGCAGTCGGAGGGCAACGATCAAGATATTTGGGCGCTGCGTGAGATGCGCCGTGGCCGACTTGGTGAATGCGCCGAGTTTTCCAACCGACGCTGACGGAACTACGTGACGGCGGATTATTTTTAAGCTAATCTCAGCCAATGCTTTTCGGGCACCACACATGAAACTACGGCTGATTTGCTCGGGACTTTCCCATCTGCCCCGACTGGTGGAGGAGGGAGACAACGACGGCTTTGGACGGCTGCCGCGGGTTTTTCTCGCTCGTGACAGCCAGCAGTTCCTCCCGGATTTCGCGCTGTTGCTGCTGGCGGATGAAGTCCTCATGGATCGGCTGACGTTCGACGGGTTGATTCGCGGGCAGATTCAATCCGGGCCTGCCGTGCCGCTGCTGGCGAGGCTGCTCCAGCAAGAGGGATTTCTCCGGCTCGAAAATCTGGAGACGGCGGGTCGGGCGCACGAGCGCGAGCTGGCGGCCGCGCTGCAAGCGGATCTCGAGGCACTCGAATCCTGGGTTCCCACCGTGCGAGAGTGGTTCTCCACTTGGAAAGCGCACTATCAAGGAATCCAGGTGACGCTTCGCCCCGTCATCAAACAGATGCGCGACGCCGTCACTGCCGGCCAGCAACCAGAGTCAGATTATTCCCATCAGGCCTCGAAGTTCATCCACGACACCGGCGGGCGATATCAGATGGCCAACTTTTACGCCGAGGAATCACTGCCGCCCGAGGGTGGCGGTTTGGACGATGACCGCCGCGCTGAGTTACAGACGTTGCTGACGGAGCAACTGCGTTTTGCGCGCGGCAATCTGTGCTTGGGCCAGGAGTACGGGGCGGCGCTGCATGATTGGTGCGACCTGGAGCCGTTCTACCAGGAAATCGTCACCCGGGAGGGGAGGCTAGCCGGGGCAGGCAAACCCGGGCGGGTGACGCGGCGGCTTTTCGAACTGCCGCTGCCGGAGTTCAGTTTCTGGCACCCCGACAACGTGCTCCGCGCGCTCAACGACCCGCGGGTGCGACAACTGCGGGAAAAGTTCAAGGAGAGCATCGTGGCGAGGAAACCGCTCGGTCAGCGGGCGGCCGAGGAAGTGCTCGGTGCCATCCGGCGCTTTGATCACGGAGTCACGAACGTCCGCCTGGTCAGCGCGACCCTTACCGCCGCGCCCAAACCCCGGGAGAGCCCAGCGAAGGCCGTTCCGCGCGGAGACTCGCTCCTGGCTGATTCGAGCTTGCTTCTGACGAGTCGGTCACTCGACGCCCAGCGGCCCAAATAATACTTCTTTATTTCATCGCCACATAAACGCGATGCACGTCGTCGTGGTCGTCGAGCGCGGTGAGAAAATCCACCACTTGCTGGCGGGTGGCGGCATCGAGGCCGGGATAGCTTTTCGCAACGTAGCGCATTTCGGACGCGATGATTTTCCAACCGGCGGCCTTGAGAAGCTTGGCCACCGAGTCGAGGTCTTTGAGGTCGGTCAGGAAACGCGCGCCTTTCTGGCCCGCGGGAACCTCCTCGGCTTCCAAGGGTTCAATTTCCTGCGCGCCGGCCTCGATGGCGTCGCCTTCGGCGTCGCGAGTCGCATCGGCGTGGGTAGCTTCGACGACCCCGAGATGATTGAAGAAAAAGGCGACGCTGCCGGGCTGACCGAGCGAGCCGGCTTTGAAGATGTTGCGAATTTCCGGCGCGGTGCGGTTGCGGTTGTCGGTAAGGCATTCGACGATCACCGGAACCTTGTGCGGCGCGAAGCCTTCGTACGTGACCAGTTCGAAGATGATCTTCTCGTCCGTCAATCCGGCGCCCTTCTTGATGGCGCGTTCAATGGTCTCGCGGGTGACGGAGGCCTTGCGCGCCTTCTCGACGGCGGCGGCCAGGCGCGCGTTCAGGTCGGGTTCGGCACCGCCCAGTTTGGCCGCGACCATGATTTCGCGGACCAGCTTGACGACCAATTGACCCTTCTTTTGCGCGTTGTCTTCGCGGCCGGCTTGTTTCCATTGTGCGCCCATGAGTCCGCGCACTGTGGAAAATTCCGGCCCCCGATACAATGCAAAATCCGTGCCTGATGCATTGGGCTGCCCGATTTCCACCCGCGGATCACGCGGATGGGCGCGAATGAAGCAGGAATCCGAGAATCGTGACGTCGCTGGGCACCCACCCGCCTCTCAGTTTCTGACAGCGTAGTGGCATGGGCGTCCCGCCCAATACTGTCAGTTTAGATAAACATGACGGTGGTCTGCCGGATTCTTGTCGTCGCTTTGGTTGCGCGTTTCCTCACCGGAAACTTGG
>JAYUBJ010000192.1:0-2104 GCA_043740915.1 Verrucomicrobiota bacterium | reverse complement strand
CCACGCTGCCCTGGAGCGAGAGCTTGGCGTCACCGGCTTTCCAAACTGCAACGCGGCTGGAATCGACCCGGCTCATCTGTCCCGCGCCGATGCCGAGCGTGCGGTCGCTGCCCGCATAAACAATCGCGTTGGACTTCACGTGCTTCACCACGCGCCAGCCGAAGAGCATGGCCTGCATCTCCGCCTGAGTCGGAGGGCGCTTCGTTACCACCTTCAAATCCGCTCCGGTCATAATTTTCAAATCGCGCTCCTGCATCAGATACGAGTCGGCGCCGACACTCCGAATCTCCCACGGGGCGGCGGTGAGCGGATTCTTCAGCACCTTCAGCAGTCGCAAATTCTTTTTCTTCTGCAACAAGGCCAGCGCGTCGGCGGTGAAATCCGGCGCCACAATGACTTCGCTGAAAATCTCCGCAATGGCCTCCGCACACTTCAGATCCAGGGGTTGATTGACCGCGATGATGCCGCCGAACGGCGCCTGTCGGTCGGTCGCAAACGCCTTCTCCCACGCCGCACCCAGACTCTCGCCCTGCCCGACACCGCACGGATTCATGTGCTTGAGAATCGCCAGCGTCGGTTGCTCGCCGGTAAATTCGGCGATCAAATTCGCGGCCGCCGTCAGGTCGAGAATGTTGTTGTACGAAAGTTCCTTGCCATGGAACTGCTGGAAATATTCGCGAAACTTGCCGTACAGCGCGGCGCGCTGATGCGGATTCTCCCCGTAACGCAACGGCTGGACCGACGGCGCATTGATGGCCAGAAAAGGCGGCAGCAACGCGGGAGCAGCCGAATCGGAGAATGCCTTTGCGAGATGGTTCGCAATGGCCGCGTCATAGGCGGCGGTGCGGGCAAACGCTTTGGCGGCCAGCTTCCGCCGCAATTCCAGAGTGGTGCCGCCCGCCGACTGAATCTGTCCCGCGACCTCAGCGTAATCATTTGGATCCGTGATCACCGTGACGCTGTCATGGTTTTTCGCCGCGCTGCGCAGCATGGACGGCCCGCCGATATCAATGTTCTCGATCGCGTCATGCAGACTCACCTCCGGCTTCGCCACCGTCTGCTCGAACGGATAGAGATTCACCACCACGAGATCAATCGGCTGGATGCCATGCTGTTGCACCGCCGCCTCGTGCGCCGCGTTCCCTCGAATGTAAAGCAGCCCGCCATGAACTTTTGGATGCAACGTCTTGACGCGGCCATCGAGCATTTCCGGAAAGCCGGTGTGCTCGCTGATGTCCCGCACCGGCAGACCGGCGTCGCGCAGCGCCTTGGCGGTGCCGCCGGTGGAAATCAATTCCACGCCCGCCGCCACGAGCGTTTGCGCGAAGGGGACGAGGTCGGATTTGTCCGAGACGGAAAGCAGGGCGCGTTGAATTCTTGCCATAAATCGCGGCTAAAATTCCCCGGATGCCGCACAGTAGTCAATCGACAAATCAAATCGTGCGTGAGTTAATTCCCAATTCCAAAATTGGAATGGGTAGCACAGGCGACCCGCCTGTACCGTCCGGAATGGGTGGCACGGGCAACCTGCCCGTCCCGCCGGGCCACTGGCCCGGCGGAATGGGAGAGGGCGTCAACATTGGCAAGCAACGCCGTGAAAAGTTCGAGCGATTCTCCCCATTCCGGGCGGAGGGTCGCCGCTCGGCACAGGCCAGTGGCCTGTGCTACCCAGAAGAGAAAAAATGTCCGTCCATCCTTCAAACCGCAGATGAACGCAGATGAACGCAGATAATACTTTGGCGGTAAAGGCGCAGGGCCACGCGAGCATATCACCCGACGTGGGAAAGACCCGGGGCAGTCCACCCCCTTCCCTAACTGCGTTCATCCGCGTTTATCTGCGGTTAAACTGCCGCTTTTAGGATCATGGAACGCCGCGCTGACCAGGCCGATCCGGCCCCAAACCACCAGTCTGCCGCCGCTGGTGATTCGCGCGCGCTGCATTACGGTTTGCTCGGCGCGCTTATTTTTCAGATCGTCCTCCTGCTCTGTGCCGGCGCCAACAACCGGCACATGCTCAACACCGACGGCATCGCCTACCTGCGCCTGGCCGCGTATTACGCCCAGGGCCAGACCGATTTGATGATCTCCGGCTACTGGGGGCCGC
>JAYUBJ010000191.1:0-2107 GCA_043740915.1 Verrucomicrobiota bacterium | reverse complement strand
TGCTGGGCTGTGTGAACTCCACGCTCGAATTCAATGAGCAGCATCTCGTCATCAACGGGACTTCGGACCTGCTGCACAAAATCTTTGGCAAGGATGGCGATGGGTATCATGCCCGGAGCGCCCTCGGTTTCGCCCAACTGCCCACCGGAGCTGCCGTTGAAGTGGAAGCGATTTTCGAGATCAAATAAAAGGGAACAACACATGACCACTCGATTATTGCGAAAACTTTTTTCATTCATCGCTGGTACGGCGTTAATTCACATCACACCGCAAACGCAAGCGGCTGAACCACTGGTCTTCATCTCATCCTTCGCGGGAGGAGACGAAGGCGCCATCAACGCTTACCAATTGGACACGAAGACGGGCCAATTGAAATTGGTGAACCGCACGACCGGTGTGGAGAATCCCTTTTTCATCGCGGTGTCGCCGGATCAACGGTTTCTCTATTCGATTCACGCAAAGTCGTTCGGCGGAACAGAACCCGAACAAGTCGCCGCCTATGCCCTCGAAGGCCGCACCGGCCGGCTGACATTATTGAACCGGCAATCCACCCACGGCACCGCGAGCTGCTACCTGGATGCCGATGCCACGGGCAAGACGGTGCTCCTCGCCAATTATAACACCGGCAATGTGGCCGCGCTTCCAGTGAACCCAGATGGCTCGCTCGGTGAAGCGTCGTCACTCATGCAGCATGCCGGCTCGAGCATCGATCCCGAACGTCAGAAAGGGCCGTACGCCCACTCCTTCGTGGTCAGCCCCGACAACCGTTTCGCTTTCTCCTGCGATCTGGGAATTGACCAGGTGTTGGGCTATCGACTCGATGCGGCCGCATCAAAGCTCACGCCCAACCGCCAACCGTTCGTGCGGTTGCCACCCGGTGCCGGCCCGCGGCACCTGACGTTCCACCCCGATGGCAAACACGTGTATGTCATTAACGAACTCAAGGGTTCAGTGACGATGTTCGACTATCTCGCGGAATCGGGAATGCTGATCGAACAGCAGACGATCCCGACTCTTCCCGCAGACTTCACGGGCAAGAACTTGTCCGCCGACCTCAAGATCACTCCGAACGGCCGCTTCCTCTTTGGCACGAATCGGGGCCATGACAGCATCGCCGCGTATCGCATCGGCAGTGATGGTCGCCTCACGTTAATCGGGATTGAACCGAGCCTGGGCAAGGGGCCGCAGAACCTGCTGATCACGCCGGGCGGCGACCTGCTGTTGTGCGCGAACATGCCCGGCAACAGCGTTGCGGTGTTTCGGATCGATGCGCAAACGGGCGGCTTGAAATCCGTCGGTGACCCGGTCGCCGTGACCGGCCCGTCCTGCATCCGGCTGCTGCCGTGAACGGGACGATGACGTGGTCAGAATAATGGCCTCACGCAAAGTTCGCCGAGGACGCAAAGCGGAACTTGAGTCTGCCCCGCGCGCGTGGCACAGCCGTCCTCGGCTGCGAGTTCGCGGGGCGTCCTCGCCCCGTGTGGATCGGGCCAGGCTGCGAGACGCAACTGTAACTCGCAGGCGGGACGCCTGCGCTACGGGGTGGTGCCCGGTGCGCCCCAAGTCGCGCGTGAGAAAAATAAGGCTTTCCAAGTCCTGAACACCGGATAAGCATCCCGCTCATCAACCATTCAACGCTCAAAACTTATGCGTAAAACAATTTTCAGATTATTCGCGGCGGGATTGTTCGCCGCGCTCGTGTGCGGCACGACCGTCACGGCCCAAGCCCAGAAGAAGAAGGGCGTGGAAAAAGACATGGGCATTCACGGCAAGGTCACGGCGGTTGATATCGCCGCTAAAACCATCACCATCGCGGGCAAAACAGTCTTCATCGATTCCACCACGGAAATCCTAAAGTCAGGCAGGCTCGTGGGGATGAATGCCATCCTTGTCGGCAGCGACGCCCAGGTGAACACAATCTTGCTCGCGGACAAATTAACCGCGACCAGCATCCGGCTGGGCGTACCCACCTACCCCGGCAAGGAGCCGAAGAAATAATCCGCGAACTGCGCCAGCGGTTTCTTCGTCAGGGTTCAGCGACTGCGAACGGCGAGCAGGGCTGAGCGTGAAACGCGTGCGGTAGGGCGCGGCACTCCGAGCGCGCCGT